>JBDKGG010000168.1:0-6625 GCA_039798325.1 Bacteroidota bacterium | reverse complement strand
ATTTCATAGCCCTTGGTCTTGGTTCCCAAGTCCTTCAAAATGCGCTGACAGGTGCCACAATTGGCCAATACAAATATTTTCTTCATGGTGTTTTTTCTCTATAACAAAAGAAAAAGATCCTTGTTCTATCCAACAATTCTTTTTTCAATCGATTCCACCAAAACACGCAACCCACTCTCATAGCTGTGGTCATTCAATACAATCAACTCACATTGCTGCTTATAGGGCTCCAAGTATTGCAATTCGGCGGGCCTCACATGGTTGTCCCATTGATAACGAACTTCGTGCTCCGGGTAGCCACGCTCCTTGCCGTCTCTGTTCACCCTGCGCTGCAAGCGCACATCAACATCGGCATCCAAGTAAACCCGGTAGTGTAGGCGGTTCATGATCTCTGGAAAATGAAAAACAAACAATCCTTCCATCACAATAACAGGTGCAGGCTCAACCACGATGGACTGTGGCTCCCATGCAGGATTGTTGAAGTTGTATTCCAACTTGGTGATGGACTTCCCTTTGGACAAATCGTCCATGTCCTTGACAAAATGCACATGGTCGATGCTCGACGGCAAATCAAAATTGATGACGCCATTTTCATCCGCGCTTTGCAGCGACTTGGGTTTGTAATAATTGTCCTGAGAGACAAGCGCCACTTGTCCTTGGGTGAAATGATTCATCAACGCCCGCAAGAAAGTAGTCTTTCCCGCACCGCTGCCTCCAGCAATACCGACAATAAAGGGTTCCATGGGGTAAAGATAATCAGGGTTGAAGAAACGGGACCAAGAATGACAGAACTGCTGCGGTCAAAAAAATGCACGAAAAAAAAATGCTCGATGCAATATTTAAAAAAGCAACACGTTGCATTATTATAATCCGCTTCTAAAATCATTGACTATGCATTGAAAATTCTACTCCATTTTTTGTTGAACCCTTAAAAATCCGGAGTATGAAAAAGTATGCTTGTTTGTTCATGGTTTTCTTCCAAATGGTGGATGCCTTCGCTTTCAACGCCAATCCCAAATCTTGGAACAACGGAATGTTGTATGAGAAGTCAACTAAAGAATCCATCATCTATTTGTACATCAATCCTTCTGGCGAGTTCATCTGGATCAAGGATGCGCCATACTTGGATATCATCAGCATCAAGGGGCAATGGAAAAGAAATCCCATGAGTGGATTGCTCAAGTTTTTTTCTCAAGACTTGGGCAGGACCGTCTATCTCAAGGATCCTTTGGAGGTTAAACCACAAGGCCTTTTCAAAAGAACAGCCACTACGGCCATCTTTCAACCCGCAGGGGATCAGGCATTGCAATACATGCTGCCGCAAATCTTGGAGTCTTATACCTTTCCACCTCACAGGGATTATAATTTCCACAGCATACAAGACATTGGTGTGAAACGCGGGTCGTTTCCTTGGAGCCAAGAGGCGGCTGTGGATGGGGATGCTTTTGAGGTTGTTAAGAAATTGCGACAAAAAGAATACAGCGCTCAGCAATGGGCCAGCTCAAAATACCAAGAAGATCGCGGGAATCGCGTCAGATGGAGCACCCAATACAGCCAAGCTTTTGCAGCGGGCAGGAAGTTGTTCTCTGGATACGATTCAGATTCTGCCAAACTGCGCGCCATGTGCAATTGGATCGACAAGAACATCGAGTATGATGCAAAGAGATCCCAAGAGAACAACAAGGAGCACAGCCCAGAGTTTACGTATGATGCCGGCTATGGGTTGTGCTTGGACATGGCGCGCTTGCTCAATGTGTTTTGCGAAAGCCAAGGGATACCAGCCATACAAGTGAGTGGATATCCATTGTATGTAACCGACGGAAAACAAGACCCCGGTTCCGACAGTTATCATGCGTGGAACCACGTTCGGGTCAATGGCACTTGGTGGGCTTTTGATCCCACATGGTACTCACCGAGTGAACCCCATGAGCATTTCATGGTTCCGTTAGCAGCGTATCAATACGAGCATTTACCAGAGTCAGCTGAGGCATTGGCCAATCCTTATGGCCCCACCAATCGGGAGCAGCTCAAGCAATGCCCAGTGGTGCATCAAAGCAACATGAACGTTATCTACCTCAGCAGCTGGGAAAAGGTGGTGAGGGTGGAAGGAGATTATTTGGATGTTGTATTGTATGCCACCAAAGATTTAAGCTTGGATTTGCATGTGGATTCATTGGATGGCTCCTTCTTCTTTCAGCGATTCACATTGTCTTTTGGTTCAATAGAACCAGAGAGTGTTGAGCGTAAAAAAGGAAAGAGACATCAAACGTTTCATTTGAAACGGGGTGTTAATCACATCCACCTGCCAATGCAAGCCACGAAAGCCGTTTACACATTGATCAATGATGAATTTGAATTGGCTTTTTGGGCATATCGCGCCAGCGCGCAAGAGCAAGTATTTCATGAGTTAGCAGCTTGTAGAGACTCATCCCAATATTATGCTCAGGCCTACCACAGTTTTGGCCAATGGCTCTTTCAAAACAACCAAGATTTCTTTCAAATGACCAATCAAGAAAAACAACATCCCAATTGGTCGTTGATCAAAGCGGATTATCATAATCAACCCATGGTGTGTCATGTCTTGCGGGAAAAGGAGAACTTGGTTGCGTATTATACCTTTACCGATTATACGATAGGCAGAAAAGTTCCCAGGATCAAGGTGGTGATGGACAAGGATTGGAAATGCCTATCCCAACCTGCAATGGTATTATTAGATTAATTTTTAAGAAAAATTGTTTTTAATACAATATTGAAAATTATTTTTAGTTGTATAAAGAGACAATTGTTTGAAATGTCTTGGATGGTGAAAAGTCATTGATCATCCAAAAGTGGTAAGTTCAGTTTAACCTTTTAAAACTCAAAATCATGAGAACGCTAATGCTCCTGGCCTTGCTTTCCTGCACCCTGAAAGTTGCGGCACAAAATGCGGCCTATCTACTGGCCAAGAATTTGTCTGGTCTGCGATCCATTGAGTTGTCTTTTCAATCCAATGAAGTAGAACTTGATGAGTCTTCCATGTATGCCTTGTATGGCGCTGTGAATGAGCTTTACGCTGCTAAGCGCGTTGTTCTTTGTCACAACGGAAAAGTGTTTGAGCCTTCCAAAGATGATTTGGGATTGCACCGCAAGCAATGGTTGATGGATTTTTTCAGACAAGAGAACATCGTCTTGTTTACGGAAAATGTTTTCCCCATGGTTCCAACCAATATGAACGCCCCAGTGGTATTGTATTACGAGCCTTATACCGACAATACACGTTTCGTTCAAGTAAAAGACACGACGTATTTTGCAGATGCGTTGGGCTGGGAGTTGAGTCATTCATCCGACATGCTAACGGAAGTGGGGAATACTGCCAAGGGAATCATTGCCAAACAAGACTGGGGCCTTTATGCTACCACCCAATCGATGACCGGAGAGTTTGTGCAGTTGAAGATGGTATTTCGCATGGAGCATCCCGATCGCTCAACGTTGTCCAAACCTGTCACCATCAAAATGGTCAGCCGGGAGGGTAAGGCAAAAGATGCATTGGAGCTCTACATCTTCAACCCGTTGCAGCAAAAATGGTGTCAGTATGGATCGGGGATGGTTGCATTGAAAAAGAAAGGCGACCATTACTACTACCAGTCCACGGTGAGTCACTCAGGGATATTTGCCATTGCTTCGCCACTAACCTTTCCTAAGTATTACGAGGCGCTGGTTTTTGACAACAATAACACTTTGTTGGATGTGTTCATCGAAGATCCCAGGGCACAGTTCAATGGACAATGTGGCGTGCAAGACAACAGACGAGTGGTTTGGGTCCCAAAAGTTCCTTATCCCGAGGACACCTTCTTAAAGATTCATTTTCGAGACGTCTATGGTCATGAAGTGCACGATGAGATGTCGGTGGCCCATTTACAAAAGCTTCAATCCCCAGCCTTTCGTTTTTTGATTGATTTAAAAAACAACTTGGAAGAAAAAAGTTTAACCCTAAATCAAGAGCAATGAAGAATTACATGTTTTTTTGGTTGTGTGCAATAGGTTTATTCGCACAACCGGTGTTGGGTCAGTTGGTGGTTACGTCTGTCTCTTTTGAGGATGTGGCAGAGCGTTACAACACCCAGTCCATGGAAGGTGACGCCATGAAATGGATCCAAACCTTTCAGGTGCATTTGGATGGTCTGCGTCAATCCAAGACAGGCATGGACATGTTGATGGTAACCCATGACCAGAGCCACTTTGGTAAGACCAAGCTCTATCAATGGGACCCCATGTTTGGCGCTTGGAAAAAGGCTGAATATGCTAATTTCAAAGTGGAATACAATGGTGCAGATCCATATTATTCTTTTACGATTTTCAAGTCGGGGGTGTATGGTGTCTTTTCGCCCATTGCCAATCGCAAGCCCTCTATATTGGATATTCCTGAGGGACTAAAGGTTGAGCAACTCTCACTGGTCGACCAAGATTTGAAAGTGGTTTTGAGATACGATTATGCTTTGGCTAAAAATCAAATCAAAATACCCATTGATTTTCCAACGGCAACCATGCAGATCAATGCAAAATGGTTGGATAAAAAGGGAAAAGTTTTTGAGGCCAACAATATTGCATTGGCACTCATGGATCCTTTGACACAAAAGGATTTGGATGAAGGAAGATGGATGCTGTCCTTTGATCCAAAAACGTTGACAACAGCATCCTTAACCGCTAAAAAATAAAGTCATGAAAAAAATCATTTTGTTCGCAGTTTTGTTTGTGTTCACTGTAAGTGGTGTTTTAGCACAACGAAAAAGAGTGGGTTTCGGTGAAGCACTGAAAAGAAAATGGGTGTCATTTGTGGCCAAAGCTGAATCGAGGGGACAGAAAAATCTCAAGATGCGGGTGCGCAATTTGACCAGAGACAGCTTGGATTTGGTCTTTGAAAACGGACGCATGTTTGTGGCCAATGGAAACTACCAACCATTTGTGGTGACGCGATCCGTAACCCTCGCGATGCAGGGCAGTGAGTCCAAAGAGACCTATCTCAAAGGATTTTGCGGCAATGCCAGCGTGCCTGGCGTCCCATTATCAGCAGACTTAGAATACACCACGAGAATGGGATCAGAAGAGATGGTACAAGTGCTGACACAGCTGCAAGCCATGAAGTTGGATGATTGCCGTCAAATGCAAAGTTTGGTTTGGCATTTTACCAATCAGCATGGATTAGAGAGAATCTATGTCGACGATGAAAGATCAAAGGCCTTCATGCACGTTGTGGCGCAGACACTCAATACCAAAATCCCGGATTACTCCATTCAGTATGAGGAGCCCAGTGAATTGAGCAGTTTCATGTTCACAGGTGTGGCTCAGTCCATGACAGCCAAGTTGGATTATCAATTGCCAGAAACCAAATCATTGGATATCGTGTTATTGGATGACAAAGGAAACGTGGTCAAATGTTTCAAACATTTGGACAACCTTCCCCAAGGGCGTTATCAGACCGCAGTCAATGCCGATATCATTGGACTATCACAAGGCAAGTATGCGCTGGCCATTGTGGATGAAAACAAGAACAGGTATTTTGAACAAGAGGTGCAGATTTAATCGCTGATTTGTAAAAGGCTGAACAATTTGTTCAGCCTTTTTTTATCTTTGTTTCATGCACCGTTGGAAATTAATCGGGATTATCGTTCTGCATCTTGCTGTGGCCTTTAGCCCGACGGTGTATTTTCACGCCTGTTGTTGCGGTTCTGAGCAGTCTTGGTTTTTCCAACCAGACGATTGCTGTGAAGATGATCACCACACAGGAATCGGGAATTGTTGCGAAGAAGCATCGATTCAGTTGAATGTGGATGATTGGACGCCAACTTCCATGGTTTCCAAGGTGTTCTTTGCGGTGGTCCCACAAGAAACTTTTTTCTTCACCTCACCATCTTTGGTCAATGGATCTCAAACTTTTGGCCGACCGCAGAATCATGCTCCGCCAATAGCCGATGGCAAGCGTTATCTGTCCCATCGGGCTTTATTGTTTTATGATGAAAATGTTGCTTAGTTCTTTCGAAGCAATTTGTCATTTAAAACAATAATTAATTTATCATGAAAAAAAATATTTTGGTCTTATTCCTTCTTTGTATGGGGATGAGCGCATGGGCCCAGAAGCAGCCCAAAACAATGGAAACCCAGTTTTGGGTAGCAGGTGTGTGCGGAATGTGCGAGAAAACAATCGAAAACGCTTTGGATGTAAAGGGAGTCGTTTTTGTAGATTATGATTTGTCTTCGCATCAGATTAAAGTGATCTATAAACCATCTAAAATCGCGGATGCAAAGCTGCATCAGCTGCTGAATGAAGCAGGTTATGATACAGAAAAATCAACCGCATCGGATGAGCAATACAACCGTGTACATGGTTGTTGTCAATACAGATCTTTAGAAAATCACTAGATGAAAGGGTTGCTTATTTTATCTCATCTCCTCATCCTAGCGATGGTGGGGATGACCCAAACTGTTCCCGTCAAGGGAGTGGTATTGGACAAAGATACCAAGGAGCCATTGGCTTTTTGTGCGGTGGTTTGGAAGAACAGCCGTGCGGGAACATTGGCCGATGAAAATGGGAAATTCTCCATTGGAAGAATTCCCAATCATGATACCCTCAAGGTCTCCTATGTGGGAT
>JBDKGG010000167.1:0-92128 GCA_039798325.1 Bacteroidota bacterium | reverse complement strand
CTTGCCTCAGCACTGGCGATCGAAAACTCCGCACTCTTTATGCTCTCCATTGCAGCAGAAACTTCAGCATTGGCTGTCTCATAGGCTGAACGGGCATTGTCCATTTCCGCAATGGATATGGCCTTTTCGGCATATAACTTCTCGTTTCTTTTAAAGGTCAACTCTTGCAATTTGGACTGCGCCTGAGCTTGTAGTAATCGCGCCTTGGCACTGCTCAAATTGCTCTTGGCCGAATTCAAAGTAGCTTCAGCTCTCTGCAATGCTGAAGTATACAAATCAGGATTGATGCGCACCAACAATTGTCCCCTCGTCACATGATCCCCTTCCTTAACGGGGAGCTCCACAATTTGTCCACTCACATCAGATTGAATCTTCACTTCCGATGACGGTTGAACCTTTCCACTAGCACTCACCATCTCAGTAATGGTTCGAATTGCTGGAGATTCCACCTGAACATGGCGTTCTTCTTTGTCCTTTGACAACCACATGACCAATACAATCAAGAGTAACACGCCACCTGCGATAATCCAATTTCTTCTTTTCTTATTTTTCATGGTTGTAACTGTATCGGTTGGTTCAAATAAAAATTCAAAATGTTGCGTTTAAAAACAAAATCTACTTTTGCACGCACCAGTTGAGCACGCGCAATATCCAATCGATTTCTGGCAATGCTCAACTCCATGGCATTGATCAGCCCATTATCGAAACGCGTCTGAGACCATTGATAAGATTGCTCATTGGATTGTAAACTCTGCTCATTTGCACGATAGTTCGATATGGCCGCTTCAGCATTAGAAAAGGCGGTCTCAATATCCATTTTCAACTGCTGCTTGGCCAACTCCCAGTTCAAAATGGCATTGTCAACACCGAGCTTGGCACGCTGAATATTCGCATGATTCTGAAAACCATTGAACACAGGAATGGTCAATGAAAAGAAAAAAGATCGATTGACATTATCCCTCATTTGAGCGTCAAACGATTTGACAGAATAATCATCCGAAAAATAAACTTGCTGAGGAATGGACATTACCACATCATTGGTTCCCATGACCGTACCAATGGGATAACTCAACACATCGGGCTGACCCGTCAACACCCGTGCAGCACCTGAATAACCTGTTCCCAAGGAAAAGGAAGCCGACAATCTGGGTGCAACACCTGATTTCGCCAGTTTGTGATTAAACTGAGCAGAAGAAATCGCTGCCAAACTGGATTGAATACTGGGTTGATTGCCCAATGCCGTTTCAATTACCAATGATTTGGGTGGCAATTGATCATTGACCGCAAACAAGGAAATGTCTGGAAATACCGCTTCAAACCCGTCCATCTGTTTATCCTCCAAGCGCATCAATTGCATCAATGAGAGCTGTGCAATTTTCAGATTGTTTTCTGATACAACTTGATTGGCCAAGTTGGTCTTGTGCTGTGCCTCTATTTCAGCTAGACTTCCCGCATTCACTGTTCCAATTTCAAACTGCTTTTGGGCACGCTTCAATTGTTCCATTGAATTGTCCGAAGTACTTTTTGCAATCTTCAACAATTCCGTTGTGAGAATAACATTCAAAAACGCATTGGCGGTTTGAAGCGCAATTTGATTTTTAACCTTCTCCACGTTCCATTGACTCGAAGCTACATCTGACCGAATTTTCTGGTAATTGAACCAATTCTGACCACCAGTAAATAGATCGATGGAGGAGGATACACCAAAGCTATTGCTCTGAATACGCTCACTTGCAAAGCTATTAGTAAAAGGGTCAATCCGCTGACCCCAGTTGTATCCATGACTGGCCTGACCATTCAGACTGGGTAGCATAGCACCCGTGGCTGTCCATTGTCCGTAGGCCGTGATTTGTTGATTGATAATGGTTTGTTGCAACTGAATGTTGTTGCTTAGTGCTTGTTCGATACATTTCTCCAAAGTCCATTGCGACCATGCAGACATTTGAAAAAAGCAAGTAATGAAAAATACAATGATCAATCGCATGGTGCTAAGGTAAGATGGCACCTGTTTCATTGCCTGGGTTTAAAATAATTTAAGATTAAAATCCAATGATTTCAATCTCAACACGTCGATTAAATTCCAACTGTTCTTCAGTTTGAGGGTCTGGATATTTCACCGCCTCACGTCCCCTACCCATGGTGCTCAATCGGTGCTTGGAAACACCATGATTTACCAAATAGTCCTGAATATTCTCCGCACGTTTTTTGGCCAAAGCCATCAATTGCGCGTCACTCAATTTGGTCTCTGCATTGGCATTCACATGTCCAATGATTCGGACACGAACATTGGGATGCATATTCATGAATTCCAAAAGTGATTGCAATGCATCCACCGACGAAAAATAAATATTGGTATTGTCTCCTAAGAACACAATGCCTTCAGCCAAGAAAGTCGCACCCTCTGATAGTGGGGTTAAAACCACTTCCTTGTTGGCCTGAGGAACATCCATTGGAAACAAATGGAAGAAGTATGGCAAATAATTCTTGGCCAATATCGCCCCTTTCAATTCACGATAAGGGTAGGCATCCAATGATTGCCCATTGAGTGAAACTACTTCTAATTCTCCGGTGTCCAAACGACCCGAAATTCTTCCCACAGGATTCAGGATGGGTTGATGATCCCCTGACACCAAAGTAAACTGAAAAGGCTTCATGATCTCTTCACCATCATAATCTGCCCGTTCCTTGACAAATCGAGGTTGTGCATATGTCGTCACAAAAGACAACAAAACAAAGATGAAGACGATTGCATTTTTCATTTTTCTAATCTTTAAAAAACGAAATGATTCTTTTTCTAAAAAAAACCAATCCGCCGATGAGGAACAAAAGGTATGGCAGAAACATGAGATAAACAATACCCGTATTCAAACCTTCCGCCACCCCGCTGTTATCAGCAGAGGCTTGTTCCGCAGTTGCACGGCACATGGCACACTGAGCTTGACCCATGACGGTCAAAAAAAGCAAAAGAAAAAAGAGCGATATTCTTTTCATTATTGATAATAGGGAGAAATCATCAAATACACTACCACTCCAGTAACGGCAACATAAAACCATATCGGCCATGTCCACTTGGCCAAACGCTTGTGCTCTGCATATTCTCCTATCAGAGCGCGATAGGCACTGAAAAGGATAAAAGGAAGAATCACTGCGGCTAAAATGATATGGCTAATCAAAACAACGTAATAGAACACCTTGAAATCCCCTTCGTAGCGGGTCTCACCACTGAAAACATGATGTCCAATGTAAGACAACAAAAACCCGATGGACAAAATCATGGCGGCCATCATCATGCGCTTGTGTGTTTTGTAATTGCCTTCTTTGACCATCCAAAGGGCCAAAACCAGCAACACTGAAACGGTAGCGTTAATCACCGCATTGATATCTGCAAACAAGTGCTTGCTAAATGGCAATTCCACATCCACCTTGATATATTTCAATGCAACAACAGCGATAAATACTACCGCCGATACCAAATAAATCAAAAACTTGGCTTTGGCATCATTCTTTTTAAAAGTAGGTTCTAGCATGAAACAAATTTAATCTTCTTCTGACATCAACACGCGTAAATCTTTGATTAATTCATCCACCGACTGGGTCGATGTTCCATCATAATATCCGCGAATGTGTAAATCCTGATCTACCAAAGTCAGTTGATCGGTATGAAAGAAGCCGCCCTCAGCATCCACAGATGGAAAAGCACTCAGTAAATACCCCTGCTGTGCCAATGAATAAACAGACGAGTCCGCATTCACAAAACTCCAAATGGAAAAGTCTGCACCATGAGATTGGGCATAGGCACGCAAGACTTGTGGCTGATCATAAACCGGATCTACCGTATGTGATAGCAAAAGGACCCTATCCTTCCAATTCTCTTGAATGATCTCATCTTGAACCCGTGCCATCTGGGAGGTCATGATGGGGCATATGCTCTTGCAGCGACTGAAAAAAAACTCCGCCACAAACACCTTTCCTTTTACTTTCTCAAAAGAATAAGATTGTCCATCCTGATCTTTGAGTCCATAAAATTTTGGGATGGTGTAATAAAGGGTGTCTCCATTGACGACATCATGCGTTCCCAAGTAGGGCAAACGCTCTGCATCATGGCATCCTACAAAAAACCAAACCGCTAAAATGAACAACCACTTACTCCTGGGCATGTTTCTTCTTGTAACGCGCTATATCCACTTCTTTCTTTAATAACGCAATGTCTTCGATGATGCTCTGCATGTGATACTCGGTGTTCCCATACAACCCCCTAATGTGACCCTCCGTGTCTACCAATCTAAACCGGGCCTCACTGGACAAATCCTGAATAAAAAAACTCTCTTTCTCAATTTTAGAAATAATGGAATCGCTGGCCATGAGGTATTTCCATTTTCCATCAAACTTGTTGTATTTGGTCAACCCTTTCAAATAATCCGTTACAGCTTGTTGGTTCAAAGAATCTGGTTTTCGGGCAATAACAACAATTCCAATATCGGGCTCATCGCGGTACTTGAAATTCACATTCAACAAACGCTCCGTTATCTTTCCGATGTGATCATCGGATAAATCGTAAAAACAAGCCAACCAAACTTTCCCTCTCAATTGCTCCAAATCGAAGGCTTGAAAATTTTCATCCACCATTGAGGCAGATGCAACACGATGACCAAGCAAAGTGGTATCTCCTTCCAAATGTTGGGAATCAAAGTATGGTAGGGTATTGAAATGATGTTTCCCCATCACTCCAAAAAAGATTACCCAAATCAATGGGAATAAAAAAAGTACACCGATTAGTAGGGTGTACTTTTTCCAGTTAAATGATTTCATGATCATTAAACCATTATCTCCAAGTTGAGTTCAATTCTTGAACAGAAACTCCTTCATACAATCCGATAAAAATCAAATAAAGGATGAACAGGGCATAAGGTAGAAGGATCACATACTTCAAACTCTTCTTCTCGTCACCAAGGTGCATAAAAATCAAAACAATGTATGCGGCCTTTACCAAGGTAAGAATGATGAATCCCAATTTAATGGATTCCCAAGCAAATGTTCCATTGCGCTTGAATGCCACGCCCATGAACACTTCAATGATGGTAATCACTGTCAACAAAACAGTGACATTGTACAATTTCTTACGAATCTTCTTACCCTCTTCGTCAGAGTGTGTATTGTTGATTGCGTAGCTGTCGTTTACAATTAAATCGTCTCTTTCCATGATATTATAAGTTTAAACTAAGTAGAAGAAAGTAAATACGAATACCCAAACCAAATCTACAAAGTGCCAATACAAACCAATTTTTTCAATGGTCTCATAGTGACCTCTTCTGTCAAATTCTCCACCAAGAGCCATCAACCAAACAATGATGTTGATGACCACTCCTGAGAATACGTGAAAACCGTGAAAACCGGTAACGAAGAAAAAGAAGTTGGCATACTGTTGTTGAACGGCATACTCATTCTTGTGCATGTTGGCACCAAATACAAAGGTTTCATTGGCCTTGGCATCCCACAGCTTTTTACAATCTTCGCCTGTAACTTTCACTTTGCGAATATCCTTGTCATTTTTATGCTCGAGAACATATTTGTTTAGAATAAGCGCTTCTGGGTGCATACTTGCAGCGTCAACGTGAGCTGCTTCTGCTTCATGGCTTGCACCATGTTCAGCATGTGCATCATGACCATGTTCGGCTGCTGGAGCTGCATCATGTCCCCCTTCCAATGCATGCTCGTAAGCATGACCGAAGTCTGACTCCATGTGCACCCAACTGCCCGCATTCAATGTCATGGTGATTTTCTCACCATTTTCCATTTCACCGTTTACAGTGAGGGATTTGTTCAATTGGAAACCACCACCTGAACCATGAATAAAGTGAGACCATTCCCAAGCCTGAGAACCCAAGAAAAAGAAACCACCAATAATGGTGTATCCCAACCATTTGATAACTCCTGCTTTGTCTCTTCTATGACCAGCCTCAACAGCCAATACCATTGTAACAGAAGAAATAATCAAAATAAAGGTCATCAAAGCGACATACATCAATGGGTATGATCCGTGCAATGCAGGAAGTGCTTCAAACACTTGCTCTCCAACGGGCCAGGGATCTGAACTTCCATGACGAATAACGCCATAAGCAGTCAAAAGTCCTCCAAATGTCAATGCATCTGATACTAAAAAGTACCACATCATCATCTTTCCGTAAGAAACGCCAAAAGGTGAGGCATTACCACCCCACAATTCGTCTTTTGTTAAATTTTGTGTATGTCCGGCCATGGTTTATGGTTTTCGGTTGCAATGTTAAGCATAAATCCATAAAAAAAGAAAACCCTTGACGAAATTAATCAAGGGTTTTTCCACGATTTAATGCTGATGAATTCTTTAGTAGATGAAAAAAAGAAAGGCAAACAAATAAATCCAAAGGATGCCCATAAAATGCCAATACATCCCATTGGCATACAATGACATGTAATTCTCTTGACTTAACGTACCGATTCTCAAACGGTTAAGATTAACACCTAAATAAATCAACCCAAAAAACAAGTGAATCAAATGAACATAAACCAATACACTAATCAATGCACCTGATGCATTGAAAGTGGACATCACCTCTGTGGTTTTGGGTTGAGTATGATTAACATCAGATTCGGCAAACAATTGCCCATTCCACATCACCAATGGTGCATTGCGGTATTCAATCCAATAATCCACTCCATACTCTCCAGTGAATTTACCCAAAGGATTCCATTTATACGCTTTCAAGCCTTGCGCATTTTGGGTAATGGTATAACCCATGCCTTTGGCCTTCAGCCCTGCCCAACCCGTCATTTGGGTGATGGTAAACAATACACCAAAAACCAATGTCAAGCAGACACCAATCATGGCGTTCTTCACTTGTCCCGCTTTCAGCGATTTAACCGCCCAAAACATCGTTGCACTAGACAGCAACACGGAAACAATACTCAACCAAAATGAAGTCGGGACCAAAACATGCATCCACATCAATTTGCCTTTTAAGACAATTAACGCGCTGGTCACTCCACCAAAGAGCATCACCACTGCAAAGATGATGATCCACATCATCATTTTTTTTGTTCTCAGCTTCACCTCGGGTGTTACTGAATCAAAAACATCCACATTTTTTGAAAACTTAGTTTCTTCCATTTTTTCGAGAATTTTTAGATTCGATTGAAAACTTCTGCAAGTTGCACAACCGGGAGATAAACAAAAGAAGAAAACATCAAAGATTTTGCATCTTTTATTTCACAACTTCGGAATAAGCGATAAGCATAGTAGGTCATCATCAAACCCATCAGTACCGATACGATGGCCGCGACATTTCCTATCATCGGACCAGCAATTGGCAATGCCCAAGGCAAAAGCGAGACAGGAATACAAAATAAGGTGTATACCAAAATTTGAAACGCACTTCGCTTGCTTCTACCCTCTTCAAATGGCAGTAGCTTATAACCAGCACGTGAATAGTCATCCTGCAAAACCCAAGCAATGGCCCAAAAATGCGGAAATTGCCACATGAATTGAACCGCAAACAACATCCCTGCTTCCAATCCAAAATTACCTGTGGCCGCGACATAGCCAATCATCGGAGGCAATGCTCCTGGAATGGCCCCAACAAAAACCGCTATACTCGAAATTCTTTTGAGCGGCGTGTAGACAAAAACATACAAGACAAAAGCAGACAGTCCCAAAACCCCCGATGCCAAATTCAATCCTCCCCACAATGTTCCAACACCCACCACGGCTGAGGACACTGACAATACAGTTGCCAACTTCAGCGTCATTCGATCTTGTGGTAAAGGCCGGTTCATGGTTCGGTGCATCAATTTGTCCAACTCAATCTCCCAAACTTGATTCATCCCATTGGAGCCGGCTGTTAATAACACTCCACCCACAATCAGCATGGTCAATTCACTAAAATCCCAGTGCTCAACGCCCATTCCATAGCCCGCTATGGCCGAAACAATGACCAATGAAGATAAACGTAGTTTAAACAAAGTGGCCAAGTCACGGCCAAAGGATTGCTTTTGTACTAGATGCTGTTCACTCATGAAGGCCACAAAAGTACAGTCAAATGGGACTCATTGTGTGCATTGCTCATCATTTTGCATCTTGAATTTTACATCCCCTGCGACAGCGCTCACTGCAGTATTTCACTTGTTCCCAATCTCGCTCCCATTTCTTGCGCCATGCAAATGGCTTTTGGCAAACTGCGCAAATTTTCTCGGGCAAGTTCAACTTCTTATGCGCCATGACTCTTTCGCCACAATTGCACCCAATGATGAATGGCCATGCCGCCACTTACTGCTACATTCATGCTATGCTTAGTCCCAAATTGTCTAATCTCCCAACATTCATCGCACCATCCCAAAGCTTCTTCGCTTACTCCAGAAACTTCATTTCCAACTATCAATGCGGTGGGCTGTTCAATGGTCAAAACTTCATCCATATACACTGCTCCGTGCACTTGTTCCAATGCAACGATGCGAAAACCGTCCTTCTTCAAACTTTCCAATGCTTCAGAAACGGTTTCAAAATGCTTCCATTCCACTCCTTCTGCTGAACCCAAAGCCGTCTTCAAAACTTCTCGATGCGGTGGCACAGGAGTGTAACCCACGCAATAGATTCCTGAAATCCCCATGGCATCAGCGGTTCTGAAAAAACTTCCTACGTTCAGACCACTCCGCAATTGATCCAAGACCAGTACCAGAGGGAATTTCTCTTGCGCTCTGAAAACGGTGGCCTCCACCCTTTCCAGTTCATCCATTTCTTTCTTGACAAAAACTTGCATCATCTCCAATTCCAAACCATGGGTAGCTGAGCGTAAATGCCAGGATGATCCA
Source organism: Bacteroidota bacterium (assembly GCA_039798325.1). Taxonomy (GTDB): domain Bacteria; phylum Bacteroidota; class Bacteroidia; order Flavobacteriales_D; family Sanyastnellaceae; genus CAMCTV01. The sequence continues at coordinate 83,287 of JBDKGG010000167.1, read as the reverse complement.
CCATACTCTTGACTTGCTTCCACGCTGGATAATGACTTCCAGCTATTTCCTTCAACAAAACATCTGCTTTGGCTTCAGCCACATCGTTGAACAAGGACTGTAAAGGATCCTCCATTTCTGGCAATACTTTAACATTGTCTTTTAGTTCAACACCAATCTCCTTAGCGGCATAATTTAATGCAGCAGAGAGATCTCCCATCTCGTCCACTAGCCCCAACCTCTTGGCTTCCAAACCTGTCCAAACCCTTCCTCTTGCGACGCTATCCACCGCACTTACCGGCATCTTTCTTCCTTCAGAAACGCGGAGCAAAAAGTCATCATAAATTTGAACAATCATCTCGTTCATCCTTTGCATCTCCATCTCATCAAATGGCTTATTGATGCTAAAAAAATCCGCATGGGGATGGGTCTCATATCGATCGAAAGTAATGCCCAATTTGTGATCCAACATATTTTGAATATTGGGTATGATTCCAAAAACGCCTATGCTACCAGTAATCGTCTGAGGATTGGCAAATATTTTATCGGCTGAGCAGGCTATATAATACCCCCCCGAAGCCGCATAATCACCCATACTCACAATCAACTTCTTACCTGCTTGCTTAATCAATTTCGTCTCACGCCAAATCACATCTGAAGCTAGCGCGCTTCCTCCAGGAGAATTGACCCTTAATACAACAGCCTTTACTTTATCGTCCAATCGGGCCTTGCGCAAAGCACTGGCGATTCTATCACTTCCAATTACATTGTCAGATCCTTTACCTGATTGAATCTCACCAACAGCATACACCAAGGCAATCGAAGCATGATCGGCTGGCATTTCTGCAATTGGATCTCTTTTCAAAGTATGGTAATCGGTATAATCAACTTTGGGCATTTTCTCTGTCAGCGCAATGCCCAATTTTTCATTGACCATTGCCATAATTTCATCGTAATGTTTCAATCCATCTAGCACCCCATCCGTCAAAGCATTCTGTGCATTGACATAGCGCAATTCCGTCGCTGCTGCATTCAACTTTGCAGGATCCAATTTTCTGCTGCGAACGATATCCGCAATCATTTCATTCCACACGCCATCCATGATACCCTTCATCTGCTCTTTGTTGGGCTCAGACATCTTATCATACAAAAACGGCTCAACGGCACTCTTGTATTTATTGTCCCTGCCACGAATCACTTGTGCATCCACCTCTAACTCATCCAACAGTTTTTTAAAGAACATGACTTCTGCATTTAGACCTGTCCAGATGAACATTCCTGTAGGGTACATGTAAACTTCATTGGCCGCAGATGCAATGTAGTAGTCCGCTTGGGTGAAACTCTCACCGTAAGCCATTACCCATTTTCCGGAAGATCTGAAATCCTCTATCATCTTTCTCACATCACGTAAGGTACTGGGAGCGCCGCTTACACCTCCCACCATCAATAACACACCGCCAATTTTTTCGTCTTGGGCTGCATAAGCCAAGTCGCGTTTCAAATGATCCAAATACAATTCATCTCTCTTTTGAAAAGAATTAAAATCAAAATTCAACCCATCATCATTTCCCCTTTCTAAAATGGGTTTATTGAGTGAAATACGCAAAACACTCACTTGATCCATGGGGGCAACGCCTTCATTTGAAGCCATCGCAATCGCACCGATAATAAATAATGTAAAAATCAACCCAGCAACAAAAAAGGCAATCAATGTTCCCAATGCCGAGGCCAATAGCGTTTTTCCAAATCCCATAATTTGCATTTTAATGGCACGAATCTAAATCGATTTTTAGGTATTTGGTGCTACTTTCGTGCTCATGATGGAGGATTTGGTTTTTTTTAGCATCGGAGGCAATCTGGGTGATCGTTTGGCACTCATAGAAGAGACGTTTGATTTTATTGATTTCAATATCGGTGATGTGGTGATGAAATCTAAAGTGTACGAAACCGCCGCTTGGGGCATGGAAGAGGGTACTCCACCCTTTCTGAACCAAGTGCTTGGCGTAAAAACCCAACTGAGCTTGAAACAAATTGAGCAAGAAATTGCAGAAATTGATGAGTTCTATGGAAGAGAAAGATCCGAAAAAGGTTATCAGAACCGTGAGATGGATGTAGACGTGCTCTATTATAAAAATGAAGTCCATGAGGATCCACTCATTGTGCCTCATGCTAAAATCACCGACCGCGCTTTTATTTTGCATCCCCTTGCCGAAATCGCTCCTGACCTCAAACATCCCATTCTTGGCTTAACCAGTTTGGAGATGCTCAATAAATGCACGGATACCACTCCTGTCAAAGCATTATGATCAGTTGTCCCTATCAATATCTCGTCATTGAAGGCAACATTGGTTCCGGAAAAACTTCGTTGGCACAGATTCTGGCCGAACAATGGAACACTTCATTGGTGCTGGAAGAATTTGCTGACAATCCTTTTTTAGCCAAGTTCTATGAATCCGCTGAACGATATGCTTTTCCCCTCGAATTGAGTTTTCTTTCTGAGAGATTTTCTCAGTTAAAGAAGGAAATAACGCGTGATTTGTTTCAACCCAAAGTGATTGCCGATTATTTCATTTCAAAATGCCAAATATTTGCCTCCAACAATCTCAAAGATGATGAGTGGCTTTTATTCAATAAGATGTTTGACATTGTCTCCAACAGTTTGCCGCAGCCTGAAATCATTGTTTATCTTTATGTTCACACCGATAGGCTTCAAGCCAACATTAAAAAACGTGGCAGAAGCTATGAACAAAAAATTAGTTCCGATTACTTAAATGATATTCAATCCCAATATCTCCAATACTTTCAGCAACATCCCGAACTCACAGTCTTAATGCTAGACACTTCTGAAATTGATTTTATTGACCAACCCGGCTGGATCGAAATCATTAAAAAACACATTGTACAAAAATACAATCCCGGCATTCACCGCATCACGATCTCCCAAACTGAAATTGCATGAACCCATTGTCCATTCACCCATCAGAAATTGAGCAATATTTTGACCGGCTCTGGCCCATTTGTCGTAGCATCAGCGGCAATGGTTTAAGGTCTTCTTTTCAAATTCTTCAGGAGCTCATTCCTCTCAAACTTCACGAGTATCCAACAGGCCAGCAGGTTTTTGACTGGGAGATTCCAAAAGAATGGAATATTGAGGATGCTTATATCATTGCCCCTAATGGAAACAAAATATGCGATTTCAAACAGAATAATCTTCACATCGTCAACTACAGCATCCCTTTCGAGGGAGAATTAACTTGGGACGAACTCAATAAACATTTTTTCACCATAGAAGCGCAACCAGATGCCATTCCCTACATTACCTCCTACTACAAAGAGACTTGGGGATTTTGCATCGCTTGGAACGAATGGCAAAGTTTACCCAAAGAAGGGTTGTACAAAGTTGTCATTAAAAGCAAAATAGAACCAGGGGCCATCACGGTTGGCAGCTTGGTTTTGCCAGGGGAGACACAGCAAGAAATATTATTGTCTACTTACTTGTGCCATCCCAGCATGGCCAACAATGAATTAAGCGGTCCCTTGTGCATGGCCTTTTTGTATCGGGCATTGGCAGCCATACCCAATAGAAGGTTCACTTATCGCTTCGTGGTTGCTCCGGAGACCATCGGCGTGATTGCTTACCTCTCTGACCATGGCGAACACATGAAAAAAAATACAGTCGGTGGTTATGTCATGACCTGCTGCGGTGATGACGCTCCTTTTGTTTTTAAGCAATCCAAAAACCCCAATGGTTTTTTGGAGAAATGCACCGCACATGCGCTTCATCTTTCGCAGGTTGAACACTCCACCATTCCTTTTGCTGTGGGAGGCTCTGATGAGAGGCAGTACTGCTCACCTGGATTTAATTTACCCGTGGGTTCGATTACCCGATCCATGTACCACCGATACAAAGAGTATCATACTTCTTTGGACAACAAATCTTTTGTTTCATTCAAGGCCATGGTCACCACAATAGGTACCTATTTGCAATGCATTCAAACCATGGAAAAGAATATCACCCCCATTTGTTTGGTGCCCTATGGTGAACCAAGAATGGGCAAAAGAAATCTCCTGCCATCATCCATTGAGCCCAATGATAAGAGACGCAAGGACATTGATAAGATGTTTCATTTGATTTCTTGGTCAGATGGAGAACATGATTTGATTTCTATTGCCGAAAAAAGAAATGAAAACATCATGGATTACCAAGAAATCCTAGAAAGACTGATCAATGAAAAATTGATTGCCACAAAATGAATCCAGGTGTTACCATAGTAATCCAAGCCAGAATGGGTTCCTCTAGGTTACCCGGTAAAATGTTAATGCCTTTGCATCAAGATAAATCGTTGCTGTATTGGCTCATTCGTCGCATTCAAGAAAACAAATCAACCCAAGACATCATTGTAGCAACATCAGAAGATTCACAGGACGACGCGCTCTATGCAGAATGTAAATCGATTGGCGTTCCCTGTTATCGGGGAAGTGAATGGGATGTACTCAGCAGATTTTATCACGCTGCACAATTCTTCAACAATCCAATGGTGATGCGCATTTGCGGTGATTCGCCCCTGCTATCCGGGGAAATCTTAGAATTTGCAATTGACCAATTTCTATCTAAAGAATTGGACTATTTTTCCAATGGGAATGAACCTCCTCAGTTTGCTGAAGATGGATTTTGTGTTGAATTATTTCACAACAAAGACTTAAAGAACGCTTTTGATCAAGCATCCTGGCTAAGCGAAAGAGAGCATGTTACTCCCTTCATTAAAAAAGACAATCGGTTAAAAAAAGCGTGGCAACAATTCAGACAAGAATATTGCTACAAACTCTCGGTAGACACACCTGATGACTTTGAAAACGTCAAGTGGATATTTTCACAGTTATCCAATCCATTGACTTCAGGAATGGATGAGATTTTACACATCATTCAGCGTCATCCCGAAAAAATTCAAACCGCTAAGAAGCTCAACGAGGGATATCAAAAAAGTCTTTCAGATGACCGAAAAATCAAATAAGATGGAGAAGGATTTGCATTACATGAAATTGGCCATTGCTGAGGCAACGGAAGCGCTGAAAAAAGATGAAGTTCCCATCGGATGCGTCATTGTCTGTGAGGATAGAATCATCGCACGTGGTCACAATCTGGTTGAACGCCTCAAGGATTTTACAGCTCATGCTGAAATGCAAGCTTACACAGCAGCCTCAGAGTACTTAGGAGGGAAATCTCTGGAAAAATGCACCCTGTATGTCACACTTGAACCATGCGTCATGTGCGCTGGAGGGGCATATTTGACCAGAATGGGACGGGTTGTTTTTGGCGCTTATGATTTGAAGCGGGGTTATTCGCAATTTGACAACCATCAGAAAAATGGCCAACCCATTTTACACCCAAAAACGGAGGTGAAAGGAGGTGTAATGGAAGAAGAATGCAAATCCATGTTGCAATCCTTCTTCCAAAACAAAAGGAATTAATTAACGCTTCTTGCTTCCAGACTTGGAGGCAGAACCTTTCACAGGAGCCGCAACCTTCGCGGGAGCTACTTTAACTGGCGCAGTGGATGTCTTTCCCATTTTCAAGATTTGGTAAAGCTCATCCTTTTCTTTAAGTACATCGCGCAACATGGTATTTTCCATTCTGCACAAATCCAACGCATCAGATTCCATTTCTGTTCTGAATCGCTTTGCATAAAATGTAAAGAAATTGAAATCTAAGACTTCACAAACACGGGCCAACAAGTCCGTATCCATGCTCTTTCTTTCAAATATTTTATAGACATTGGGTGTTGATACATTCAACAACTTCGCCATTGTCTCAGTCCGCATGCCTTTTTTCTTGGCGCGCTTTCTAATTTCTGTACCTATGTGTAAATCTTCCATGCGGCCAAACTATAAAAAATAAAGCGTCTTGTCCATTGTCTTTAAGGGCAACAAATTTGTTTTTTTCACCGTTTTCAAAACTCAATACTTGCAATTACTTGAAAAAATGCAGCAAAATCAATAGGTCCAAGAAGGCTCACAAAACAACATCAGGTAAACTCAACAAAAGAAAAAGTATAAAAAATAAACGCCATTTTAACAAAAATGAGCCATAACTAGCTTATGATCAAAAAGTAAGTTCAACTTTTTCCCTAATTTTAGTCTCCATTTTTGTGGCCAAATCTTCCAATTGCTTTGCTTTCTCAATCAATGATGTTGTGAATTCTTTGTCTTTGATTCCGGCCGCATTGATCTTCACATTCATTACAGCGCCCAAAACAGCGGCCCGGATGCACAAGGCTCCCACTCCCGCATCTGTCACTGAATTGGGGTTGCCTTCATTGACCATTTCCCAACATATATCCATCGCACTCAAGGCCAACTCCGCTGTTCGCAAAGGAACTTCCATTGCATATTTGGATGCCGACTCAATGGCCGCAGCGCGCAATGTCTTTTCTTCCGGAGTTGACTTAGGCAAGGCAAAAGCCTCCATAATTTGATTGAACGCATGGGTATCTTCATCTACCAATCGCAACAACTCCTTTTGAATCGCCATTCCACGTTCAGCCACATCCGAAAAGAATTTCCAACGATCATCCCATCCCCTTTTGTGACTGCTAAGGTTGGCAACCATTACCCCTAAGGAAGCTCCCAATGCTCCTACATAAGCGCTAACTGAACCACCACCTGGTGCAGGACTTTCACTCGCCGTTTCATCCGCCAATTGTTTAGCACTCATAGAAACCAAACGATTTCTCGTTCCTATTTTCTCTGCTAAAACATACTCAATGATTTTTTCTGATGGATGAAAAGGAGCAAGATCAGCCAGACCCAGAGACTTGATGGCAATTTTTATTTTTTCATCCTCTGCTATTCCCAAAGATCTCTCTTGCTTGGTCAAAAAATAATCCGCAGCATCCAACATGGATTGAAGAGGAATCAATCCTACCAACTCAGATCCTGTAACACGAATACCCCGCTCTGCAGCCTTTTTACAAGCCTCCTCAAATGCAATGTGCACGGGAGTGACAGAAATATCTGTAAGATTCAAGGATAATTGAGCAATCCCATACTCCTCAATAAACCAACCAATGCCTTTAACACTTTTCAAAGAACCTGGAATTCTCACAGGCTCACCTTGTTCATCCAAAACTGGCTTACCTGTAATGGCATCACCCTCTCGCAATGTGCGACCAGCCTCACGAATATCAAAAGCGATCGCATTTGCACGACGGGTAGATGTAGTATTCAAATTGATATTGTAAGCCACCAAAAAATTCCTTGCTCCGATGGTGGTTAATCCCGCTTTTTTAACCATGTCTGTAACCTGAGATGGTCCAAAATCAGGCTTCCCTTCCGCGGTTGTAATTTTCTCAATGGCCTCATACTCTCCCTTTCGGCAAACAGCCAAATTTCGGCGCTCAGGAAGCACCGCCGCGGACTCATAATAATAACCAGCAATCCCCAATTCCTCCCCAACCCGCTTTCCCAACTGATGGGCCAAGGCTACGCATTCTTCCATGCTGACTCCAGCAATGGGAACAAAAGGACAAACATCGGTAGCCCCTTGTCTTGGATGCTCACCTTTGTGCGCTGTCATATCAATGAGCTCAGATGCCTTTTTGATCAACATAAAAGCGGCCTCTTGAACCGCTTCCGGTGAACCCGCAAATGTGATCACCGTGCGATTGGTAGATGCCCCTGGATCAACATCCAATAACATCACCCCTTTAACTTTTTCCACCTCTGAAACGATGGCATCTATCTTGGCCCGATCCCTTCCCTCAGAAATATTGGGGATACATTCTATAATTCTATTCATTTGATTTGATTTTCTTAGTAAACAATAGTAATACGCTTTCTTTCTTTTAACAACAACTCTTTCCAATCTTCAATGGACTTTCCATCTTTCAAAGATTGCAAAAATAGACCTGAAGGGAAAATCTCCCTAGAATTTACCTCTACACTTTTCCATTCCTCTCCCCAACAATCTGTGTACTCTTCAATTAACAATCTGTAAGCCTCTTGCAACATTTGAAGTTGCTGCAAAGCAATATACAAATCAACGTATGCCTGAGACTGATGGATGTTCAGCTTTACCAATGACATCTCTTCTTCAAATGAATGGAGATTGGGTAAAACAAAGGGCTCTAGTACAACGAAACGCATATCAGGAGAGAGTATTCGAACCACGGCTTCACATTCCACAATGCGCTTTTTTATCAGCTTGGGCAAATAAACCTGCTCCAAAACAATCTTCTTCAAATCAAACAATTTCTGAGAATAGAATCCCTCCCAATCCTCTTCATTCATGATCTCGGAGATTCCCCAAAGTTTGCACAATTCCAAATTCATAAAACAAAGTTAATGGCATGGTGTTGGATAATGGGAATGATTATTTTTGTTTTTATGGAAAAGAAAATTCTCGCGTTTTTTTTGGTCATGTCTATCGGTGTCTCCATGTTTGGTGTCTCAACGCAAAGAACCGTCATTAAAGGAAACTACTCTCAAAACACTTTCAAAACCATGATCATATGGTCAACCATAGGCAAGGTTATGGAAGTAGTGGACTCCACCAAAATCATCAATGGCGCTTTTGAATTCAAGCCCCGTTACTATAAACAAGGAATGTACCTCATTGGGGTGAATGAAGGCAATCATGTCCCCATTCTAATGGACAATGAACCCATCATTGAACTATCCGCCAGTGGTCCCAAAATGGAAACCAATCTCAAATATCTCCAATCCAAAGAGAACATCGCTTACATTGAATTCATTCCAAAAGAAATTAAAATTAACAATGCCATCCGTGCAGCGCACAAAAAAGAAGGAAACGACAGCACCATCATTAAATTAAAAGAAAGTCGCTTGGCAGAAATGAGAGACTCTCTCCGAAAAGCATATCCCGGCACTTTTCTCAACAAACTAATTGGCTGGAAAAGTGACATTCTTCCACTTCGCAAATCAACCTTTTGGAATAATTTTGACTTTAACGACACCGCAATTGTCCGCTGTACCGTTCTCAACGACCGCATTCAACGCTACATGCGCAAATTTTCAAAAGGAGAGAATTCAGGTTACATTCAATGCATCGAAGAAATATTGACCAAGGCCGCGGTCAACGATGCCGTTTATGAATTTACCGTTTACCAAATGATAACCGGATTTTTTGAAAGTGGAATGGACAATATCACTGCTTACTTAATTGATCAAAAGTTAAATGGCGAGAGCTGCGGTGAAGATGACATCCACAAATTACTCACCAAGACGGCCAACTCCATTCAACAACTGACCGTTGGACACAACCCACCAAACTTTCAGGCCAAATTAAGTGATGGAAGCACCTTTGAATTAAAAAATCAAGTCATTAAAAACAAATACACCGTGCTCATGTTTTGGAGCTCTTGGTGCGAGCACTGCAAAGCTGCTGCCCCCGAAATCAAAGCTTTCCATGAAAAATACAACAAAGAAAAGATTGTTCTTGTAGGCTACAGCTTAGACAACAACCAACAAATGTGGGAGAACGCTTTGAATGAAAGAGGATTTGTATTTCCCAATATTTTCGGAGGCAAACAATGGGATTCTCCCGTCTCTAAACTGTACAAAGTAAACAAAACCCCTCTTTTCTTTGTCTTGGATAAAAACGGCACTTTGCAGTTAAAAGCCAAGAGCATTCAAGAAGTAGAGAAATTTATTGGCACATCCAAGTAAGCCTTTTCTATCTTTGTTTCGATAACGAAGTATCAATTTTAATAATGGACCCTTCCCGATGTACATCAAGATTACCAAAGAGCTGCTGGCAGATATTCGCCGCTCCATCGCTGAAGGGAGGGATACTGCATTAGAAAAACTCACCATCGACCTTCATCCTGCAGACTTAGCCGAACTCATCAACGAGCTTCGGGCTGAAGAAGCCGTATACCTATACCGCACCCTAGACGAGGTGCGTGCAGCGGATGTTATGCTGGAATTGGATGAGGATGTCCGGAATCAATTGCTAAGCACACTGACTTCTAGGGAAATTGCCGAGGACCTCATAGAGAACTTCAGCAGTGATGATGCTGCTGACGTAATCGCTGAGCTCCCTGAAGAGAAGCAAGAGGAAGTTATCGCGCTATTGGAAAACAGTGAAGCCGCCAGCGACATCATCGACCTCATGAACTATGAGGAAGGGACAGCGGGTGCACTTATGGCCAAAGAACTCATTAAGGTAAACGCGCACTGGAGCGTGGCCATGGCCATCCGCGAAATGCGCAAACAAAGTGAAGACCTCGATAGCATATATACCATTTATGTTGTAGACGAATACAACAAAATCATTGGCACATTGAGCATGAAAATGCTCATATTCTCTTCCGCTAGCTTGAGAACCTTGATCAGTGAACTCTACACCAATAAAAAAGTATACACGGTCAATACTGCTACGCCCGTTGAGGAAGTAGCAAATGTGATGAAAAAATATGACTTGGTTGTGATTCCTGTTGTGAATGATAGCCAAGAGCTTGTAGGCAGAATTACCATCGATGATGTGGTGGACGTTATCCAAGAGGAAGCGGACAAAGATTATCAATTGGCATCCGGTATCTCTGAAGATGTTGAATCGAGCGATAGCATCAGAACGCTGACACGTGCACGATTGCCTTGGCTTTTGATTGGAATGGGAGGAGGAATGAGCAGTGCCTATATTATCGGATTATACGACATTACTGAGAATCCGCAAATGGCCATCTTTATGCCTTTGATTGCAGCTACTGGAGGCAATGTAGGTGTTCAGTCAGCGGCACTCGTGGTAAAAGCACTAGCCAATCAAAGTGATTTGGACGAAACCGTTTGGCGCAAAATATTGAAGGAGTTTGGTGTAGGTGCTTTCAACGGATTGATCTGCTCCATCATCATTTTTCTAACTACTCAGTTGTTTCATTTTGACATCGGGATGAGTTTAACCGCAAGCATCGCGCTATTCAGTGTCATTGTCTTTGCCAGCGTTTCTGGAACCTATATCCCGTTGACCCTTCACAAATTTGGCATTGATCCGGCTTTGGCCACCGGCCCATTTATTACCACCACCAACGACATCATTGGACTCATCATTTATTTTGGAGTTGGACATGTCCTCCTTCAACAATTCCTTTCGGTTCCATTTAATATTTTCCATTGATGCCAAAGGTTGTTTTTCTTGACAGCGTGCACGATGTATTGTTTCATGATTTGAATAATCACGGTTACGATTGCTTTTGGGATGAAATACATACCCTTGATGAAATTGTAAGAGATAACAACGAGATAGAAGGCATTGTCATCCGGAGCCGATTTGCTCTAGATGCCAAAAGTATTGATCTTTTCCCGCAATTGAAATGGATAGCCCGATCTGGATCAGGCTTGGAAAACATCGATGTCAATCATTGCAATAAAAAACAAATTACCGTTTTCAGTTCACCCGAAGGAAATGCTGAAGCTGTGGGAGAGTTTACCTTGGGAGCCATACTATCACTGATCAGAAAAATACCATCTGGTAACGCATCTGTACGTCAAAATTTATGGCTCAGAGAAGCCCACCGAGGTATTGAGCTGTCTGCTCAAACCGTTGCCATCATTGGCCTGGGTCATATGGGGAAAAGTGTTGCCCGCAAACTAAAATCAATTGGTTGCCGTGTCATTGCCCATGATATCGCTCTTGAATCGAGTCCATTGGAACATGTTGCCTTGGTGTCATTGAATACAATATTTCAAGAGGCGGATGTAGTGAGTCTACACTTGCCATTAACGGCCGAAACCAAGGAATACGCCAACAAACTGTTCTTTGAATCCTTTCAAAAACCCATTTACTTCATCAATACTGCCCGTGGGCAACATTGTCGCACCGCTGATTTATTGGATGCCATTGAAAACAACCAGGTATTGGGAGCTGCGCTAGATGTCCTTGAATTTGAGGGAACCAATCTCCAAGTGGAGCACATGGACAATTTGCAATACAAGAGACTACTCCAAGAAAATAAAATCATTCTCACCCCTCACATTGCAGGTTGGACAACAGAATCCTACTATAAATTATCCAAAGTACTCAGCAACAAAATCACCGCAGTCTTCAATCCTGCTTGATTTCCTCCGTGGCTGGTTGCTCATTAACATCCTGAACGGAGTTCCCTAAAGCCCGCTCCAATTCAGCCTGATAGCGTTTCATGGCGCGATCTGTCAACTCGATATCAAAAAGGAACAATTTCTCTTCTGGATAATACTGAAAGGTAGCCACAGGCAGCATCGCTACAACATCTTTAAATCCTTCAGGACGTTTGTCAATGTTCACTTTCAAATCAACCATGCAGTCTTTTTTCCATGCTTTATCCGGAACATTAAACGTGTCAAAGGCTACGCGACGTGAAATGAAACCAGGAAACTCAAATGCGACAACATACTTTCCGTTCTCCACCAAATGAAATTGAAAGACACCCATTGAATTGGCTTTAATGGTATACGATTGATTACCTTCCTCTGAATTGGTGATGGTCACAGTTCCCGCAAGACCTTGCGTAGAATCGGCATGATCCACCAAAATACCTTGAACAAAAACACTGTGTCCATCAGGATGGGGTTTCAGCCAATCCGGCTTTTGCGACCAAATGGTCAGGCTGTTCAATACAACGAATAGCAGTAGAAAATTCTTCATTCTTTTATTTCATTTCGTCACTTCGGACTTTTTTATACGCTTTAATGGCCAAGGTGAGCACTACACCCAAACCTACTAAACCTAACGCCCCCCATAACCAAGAAATGGCATCTTTATTCACAACAACAAATACAATAGCCACGAGTAAAATTGTTCCCACCTCGTTCCACATCCTTAACTTAAACCCGGTGATGCCGATAGCATTGAATTTTCCTTGACGATAAATCAATTGACCTTTCCATTGATACAAAAGCAAACACAGGATAAAAAACAATTTCAAATGCATCCAAGGCATACTCAAATATCCTGGATTCAACACCAAAAGCCATGTTCCAAAAATCAAGGTCAGTATGCAAGACGGCCAAGTGATGATATACCACAATCTGTACTCCATTAGACGAAATTGACGGAGCAGAATGTCTCTCTCCGGATTATCTTTTAATTCTGCCTCTGCATGATAAACAAATAACCGGTACATGTAAAACAAACCTGCAAACCAGGTAACAACAAAAATGATGTGCAATGACTTGACAATGTTATAATCCATAACACGAAGATAATCATGTACCTTCGCAAGATGAAACCTGTTTACGCAAAAGATACCCATACTACCACCACCCATCTTGTATTACCCGAAAACACCAACACCCTGGGTAATTTGATGGGAGGACAGTTACTGAATTGGTTAGACATTGCCAGCGCCATCGCAGCGCACAGACATTGCCGCAGAGTGGTCGTCACTGCCGCAGTGAACAATGTTTCCTTTCAGCACCCGATAAAACTGGGGGATTTGGTTGTAATAGAAGCCAAAGTATCTCGATCGTTCAACTCATCAATGGAAGTTTTTATGGACATTTTTGTTGAACAAGGCACTACAGGAGAAAAAATCAAATGCAACGAAGCCATTTACACTTTTGTAGCTGTTGACCAATTGGGAGGCCCTATCAATGTTCCTGAATTGATTCCAGAGACCGAGGAGGAAAAGACTCGTTTTGATGGAGCGTTAAGAAGAAGACAATTGCGGCTGATATTGGCTGGAAAAATGAAGCCCGAAGAAGCCACAGAACTCAAGGCTTTGTTCGAATCAAGAGGATAAGAAAATCAGCGTAGACTTTTGTGGGAAAACGGCTATGACTGAGATAAAATGAACTGTGCTTTTTTCTCTAGCTCATTCAAATCTATTTCATGAATACAACGGTTTAGCTGACCATGCTTACAAGAGTCACCCAATTTGGAGCAGGGTCGATCCCCTCTTCCTTTTGGTTCAATCATCACACTGTTCTCCCCAGGTCTCCATGGAGACATCCCCAATCCAGGTCTTGTGCATCCCCATAAAGACAAAATATTTTTACCAAAGGCCGCTGCCACATGCATTAAACCTGTATCACCAGCGACGACCATCTTTGCATTCTTAACAATCCATGCGCTTTCAATCAGACTCAAACGATTGACCATGCTAACTATTCGGGAATGATTCGTGAGTGCCGTGCTCATCATCTCCTCATCTTTACCTCCAACCAAAATAATGTTTCCAGGAATTCTGTGAAGAATCCCAGACCAATTGGCGGCATCTGGCCTTTTACCAAAATGATTTGCACCAATAACCACTGCTGTATATTGTTGGAATGGAATATCCACATGAACATCCGCGGGAATCTCAAACTCCAGACCCTTACCATCATCGGATAAACCCAATGTTTTGAGTGTGTCCAAATACCGATTGACCACATGAGGAATCGTTAATCTAAATCCAAACTTAATCCATATGAACTTGGCTAAGTTTTTCTTTTCAACGGTGAAGGATAAAACGCCCAGGCGTTTCTTGATTAAATTTGATCGTAAGTTGTTTTGTAAATCAATAATGTAATCATACTCCTCTTTTTCGAGATCATCCATCAACTCTTGAATGGTTGAATCAAAAGAAAACACCTTGGAAAGCCTTGGATTATGTTCAACAACCGGCAGATAGCGCTTCCTTACCACCATGTGCAATTCAGCCCCTCCTTCAAGTCCTTCCTGTAAAATCCTCAGCACAGGAGAAGCCAGAACAATATCACCTATTGCTGAGAAACGAATGATTAAAATTTTAGACTGGACCAAAGAAAGCTAATTATTGTGCCTCAAAATACAATTTTGTCTGCAACTGATCATCAAAATACACCTCCATCTCCTTTTTTGTCAATCGTGATAACATCAAAGTATCTTTCTCAATGTAATTTCCAATTTCCGAAACCATCTGCAAATCCATTATAACATTGGTTTCCTCCAATGACCACGTTCCTTCTTGCAATTTTGAATCTCCTAAATTAATCCTCAATGTTCGATTTTCCTCAAATCGATAAACAACATCTAGACTATCAGTCCGCATGGCTGTTACATCCTGACCATTTTCTGTCCACTTGATGAGCTTCCATTCTCCAATCAATCGGTTTTCTTTAGAACGAAAACTGATAGCAGGACCATTCTCAAATTTTGAACATGAATCCATCAAAAACAATAGAAATAAGGCACCCAACAAGTATCTCATAGACTTTAATTTTGGTAAATATATCGAAAAACATCAAAAAAAAAATGCCGTAGCTCTCTTATGTTTGCAAAAAAAAAAAATGTGGATAGACACCCATTCTCACCTTTACCTTGATGCTTTTTCAACTGACATTGATTCTGTTATTCAGCGGTGCATAGACAGCCAGGTCAACCACATCTTCTTGCCCAATATCGACATCCATTCCATAGTGCCTATGATGTCTTTGTGTGAAAAAAATCAGCAACTTTTCTTTCCTATGATGGGCCTTCACCCTTGTGATGTCCAAGAGGACTTTGAAAAACAATTGGACATGATGGAAAATTGGATGCAGTCCAATTTGTTTTACGGAATAGGTGAAACCGGATTGGATTTGTATTGGGAGAAAAAACACCTCGATTTGCAAATTCAATCCCTTATTCGTCACATTGCGTGGGCCAAGAAATATGAAAAACCGCTCATATTGCACGCCAGAGATAGTTTCAATGAATTATTGGAAGTGATTGAGTCGGAAATGGATGAAA
The DNA here is from genome assembly GCA_039798325.1 of Bacteroidota bacterium. Lineage (GTDB taxonomy): Bacteria > Bacteroidota > Bacteroidia > Flavobacteriales_D > Sanyastnellaceae > CAMCTV01. Next base: position 67,623 of record JBDKGG010000167.1, on the reverse strand, counting down.
CGCTCTTTGGGATTTTTCATTGCTTCACAGGAGACATTGAAACCGCAAACCGCATCTTAGATTTGAAACAGTTTTCCTTGGGAATAGGAGGCGTTATCTCATACCCAAAAAGCGACTTAAAAAAGACGCTAACGCATGTACCTTTAGAAAAAATAGTATTAGAAACGGATAGCCCCTTCCTTCCTCCAACTCCCCATCGAGGTAAAAGAAATGAGAGTAGTTACATCCCCTTGATTGCAGAACATTTGGTAGACGTTTATCAAATCCCTTTGCATAACATTGCTGATATAACCAGCAACAATGCAAAAAAAATATTTAAAATTTAAACAGAATGGAAAAGAAAATTCTCATCATCTATACCGGAGGCACCATAGGAATGACCGAGGAGTTTCCCGGAGGCCCGCTTATTCCATTTGATTTTTACAATATCATTCAACACTTGCCAGAGTTGCAAAGATTTGATCTAAAGATTGACGTAGCTGCATTTCCTCATCCCATAGATTCCAGTGACATGCAGCCTGAAATTTGGCAAAATCTCGCTGAAATCATCATCCAATCCATGGATAATTATTTTGGATTTGTCATTTTACACGGTACTGATACCATGGCCTATACAGCATCCGCGCTTAGTTTCATGTTAATTGGCATTCGTAAACCCATCATCTTCACTGGATCACAATTGCCGATAGGAAAAATAAGAACGGACGGAAAAGAAAACCTCATCACCGCCATTGAGATTGCTGCTTCAGAGCAAAATAATAAACCCATCGTACAAGAAGTAGCCATTTGTTTTGGATCCAAATTATTAAGGGGGAACAGAACCTATAAACACAGTGCTGAAGGATTTGATGCCTTTGAAAGTCCAAACTATTTCGCACTTGCTGAGATCGGTGTGCATTTGCATTTCCATCAGGCCCTTTTGTTAAGAAATGACACTCCTTTCCAACCCAAGATCAAACTCAACACCAACATTGGTTGGCTCAAAATATATCCCGGCATTACCCCTCATTCACTTAATCATTTCCAATTTAATCACCGATACGACGGATTAATCCTTGAGACATATGGAAATGGCAATATCCCTCAACTTCCTTGGTTAATCCAGGGTCTAAAAGAAATACATGAGGCAGGCACCACTATTCTCAATATTTCTCAATGCACACAGGGATCCGTCAATCAACAGTTATATAAGAACGCCCAAGAATTAGAGGCGACTGGCATCATCAGCGGATGGGATTTAACAGCCGAATCTGCAGTAACAAAATTGATGCACGTATTAGGAAACCATTACGATGTACATGAAAGAAAACAACTTTTACAAGAGAATTTAGCCGGTGAAATAACGATCAATCAAGAATTGCATTAACTTCGTTCAATGTCGTTCCTGACCAACCTATTTCAAAAAAAACACAAAGACATTGAACCGATCAGCATGCATGCAGTTGGCATGGACATGCATTCACATCTCATTCCCGGTATAGATGATGGGGCGCCTGATTTGGAAACGAGTATAGCATTAATTCTAAAACTAAAAGATTTTGGCTATCATTCGATTGTGACTACTCCGCACATATACAAGGAAATTTACCCCAATACAGCAGAGATCATTCTCGAAGGAAAGCAAAAGATATTAGATGAACTCGTCAAGAGAAATATAGATATTCGATTTGATGCTGCAGCTGAATATTTCTGTGACGAACATTTCATGGATTTATTGAGCAAAAAGAAGTTACTGACATTTAGTAGTAATCATGTCCTATTTGAACTTTCATTTGACTCAGAGCCTTATTACTACAAAGACGCCGTTTTTCAAATGCAGCTCAACGGATATCAGCCTGTATTGGCCCACCCCGAGCGTTATATCTATTGGCACGAGAAATTTTCTCATTATGAAAACGCATTTGATCGAGATGTCTTTTTGCAAGTGAACATCAATAGCTTTACAGGTCAATACGGACCCGGAGTCAAAAAAATGGCCGAAAAACTGGTAGACGCCGGATTGATCACTTATCTGGGAACTGACACCCACCATATTGGACATGTTAACCTTTGGGAAACAGCAAGAAAAAACCCTTATCTAAAAAAACTGGTTGAATCTGGGAATTTACTCAATCCTCATTACTGATCACCCACCAACTTCCGCCAACTGAACCACCAATCCGTCAAATTCATTTGAAATGTGCATTTGACATCCCAATCGGCTGTTGGATTTGACAAAAAAAGCTTGATCCAACATGGCTTCTTCATCGTCATTGCGCTCCAACAAAGCGTGATCTGAAATCACATACATGTGGCAACTTGCGCACATGGCCATTCCGCCGCAGGTTCCTTCTACAGGCAACTCATAACTTTTGCAGAGCTCCATCATGTTCATATTCATGTCGGTGGGCGCTTCTAATTCATGGCTTAACCCTTGACGATCTACTACTGTAATGCGAACAATATTCTCTTCCATAGTGGGCAAAGATAATCATTCATTTCGTGCAATGGGCCACTTCTCCTGCCAGTTCTCATCTCTCTCTTGAAAGCAATGAACCAAGCCATTGCTCATTCCAATCCATTGGGCATTCAACAAACGATTGTATCGTCCAATTTGATCTAATGTCTTTTGATTCAATTCAACAAAAGGAGCCTTGCATTCTATCACTCCCTCCACCTTCCAATGGGCATTGTACACCACAATGTCTGCCCGCATTTTTTTCTCCAGGACCGCTAAGTCTTGCTCAAAAGCAATGAAAGAAATGGAAAATCCCTTGTCCTTGATCAAATGCATCGTAACATTTTGTCTGACCCATTCTTCTGGTGTGAGCACATACCACCTCTTTCTGATTATACAAAAAATCTCAAGCTGTTCTCCCTGCTTTCGAATATTATGAGTATATTGTGGTAAATTCAGTTGCACTAAAACAAAATTACATTACAATGGAGACAAAAGATGAAATCGTGAAAAATTGGTTACCCCGTTACACAGGCACACCAATTGAGGAATTTGGTGAGTACATTCTCCTAACCAATTTTGACAACTACTTAGAAAAATTCGCGGCTTGGCATAATGTTCCGATCATTGGACAAAACAGAAGTATGCCCACTGCCACTGCCAATGGCATCACCATGATTAATTTTTCCATGGGAAGCGCCAATGCCGCTACCATCATGGACTTGCTCACTGCGCGTCAACCCAAGGCTGTTTTATTCTTGGGAAAATGTGGTGGCTTAAAAAAGAAAAACAAGATTGGAGATTTCATTCTCCCGCTCGCAGGCATAAGAGGTGAAGGAACCAGTAATGACTATTTCCCACCCGAAGTTCCAGCGCTGCCTGCGTTCAATCTACAACGAGCTGTTTCATCTACAATCAGAGATCAAAATCTTGATTATTGGTCCGGAACAGTTTACACCACCAACAGAAGGGTCTGGGAACATGACGAACCCTTCAAGGAATATTTAAGGAAAATCAGAGCCATGGCCATCGACATGGAAACAGCCACGCTTTTTTCCGTTGGCTTCTATAACAAAATCCCGACAGGTGCCTTGTTATTGGTTTCTGATCAGCCCATGACACCTCAGGGGGTAAAAACAACAGAAAGTGATAACGTTGTAACAACAAATTTTGTTGATTTGCACATTCAAATCGGAATTGCAGCATTGCAAGAGATTAAAAATGAAGGCCAATCTGTTAAACACTTGAAATGGGAGTAACCTATAACCAAATCATTCGAGACATTCAACTAAAAAAATATGCTCCCATCTATGTGATCACAGGTGAGGAACCTTTTTTTATTGATGAAATTTCCAAATCCATTGAAAATGACATCTTAGATGAAAGTGAAAAAAGTTTTGGATTAACCATCGTATACGGCAGAGACAGTGAATTGAGTCAGGTCATCAATTTGGCCAAGGGATTCCCCATGATGGGTAACCATCAAATTGTCATCATCAAAGAAGCGCAAGATCTCAAGGAATGGAAAAAAAGCGATGCTTTAAAACCACTTGAAAATTACATCAATCAGCCTACTCCAACCACCATATTCGTTTTGGAGTACAAGGGAAAAACACTGGATAAAAGGCTTTCTATCACAAAACTCATTGAAAAGAAAACCGTCCATTTTGTTTCTGAAAAAATCAAAGACGCCCAATTAGAATCTTGGATCTACGATTATGTCACCAGCAAAGGCTACAAAATCAACCGCAAAATAGCTGAATTATTGGCCGATTATTTGGGCAATGACCTTTCTAAAATCGTCAATGAAATCAATAAGATTGCCATTATTTTTCCTCCCGGCACTGAAATCAATAGCGACATCATCCAAGACTATGTGGGCATTTCAAAAGAATACAACATTTTTGAATTGCAAAGTGCATTAGCCGAAAAGAACATCGTTCACGCCAACAGAATCATTGAGTACTTTGTGCGCAATCCCAAGAGCATGCCTATCCCCATGCTCGTCGGAAGTTTGTTCGGCTTTTTCAATAAAGTAAACATTATCGCTAGTGCTGAGAACAAAACTTACACCATGCAAAAAATGTACTTGGGCAGCAATCAGAAAAAAGATGTTGATTCTGCACTGAGAAATTACTCTGCCGCTAAATTGGATAGGATCATATCCTACCTCTATGATACCGATAAAAAATCAAAAGGCATAGGAAAAGGGCAAATGAGCGATGGGGAGATTCTCCTTGAATTGATATTTAAAATTCTGCACTAATTTCTTTTCGCTCTACCTTAGCAGCATGTTAGCAAATGATTTACTCATAAGAGCTGCCAAGGGAGAGAAAACGGACCGAATTCCGGTGTGGGTCATGCGGCAAGCGGGAAGAATATTGGCCGAGTACAGAGCAACCAGAGCTCAGGCCGGCAGCTTCATCAATTTGGTGACCAATCCCGAACTAGCTGCAGAGGTTACCGTGCAGCCTGTAGATATTTTGGGAGTTGATGCCGCCATCATTTTCAGTGATATTTTGGTCATCCCTGAGGCCATGGGACTTCCCTACCAAATGGATGAAGGCAAGGGTCCATTTTTTCCAAAAACCATCCAAAGCTTGGCAGATGTTGAAGCATTGGATGTTTCTTCCATTACCAGTCACTTGAGCTACGTAAGAGAAGCCTTGGAGATTACGTTAGAGAAATTAGAGGGTCGGGTTCCGTTGATTGGATTTGCAGGAGCACCATGGACCATTTTCTGTTACATGATAGAAGGAAAAGGGAGCAAAGAATTTAGCAAGGCCAGACGCGTTTTAATAGAACAGCCCGAATTGGCACAGGCATTGCTTAGCAAAATTTCAGAGGCGACAATTGCCTACGCACAAATGCAAATCAACACGGGAATACATCTTTTTCAATTGTTTGACTCATGGGCAGGGGTTTTGAATGCTGAATGGTACAGGGCACTCATTCTTCCGCATGTTGAACGAATCCTCTCCCATATACAGCCGCAAATTCCTGTTACATTTTTTGCCAAAGGAGCGCATTACGCATTACCAGATTTTGAAAATCTATCTTGTAACGTTATTGGTTTAGATTGGAACATGGATATTGCCTCAGCCAAAAGTCTTCTTCCTTCCAAAACATTACAAGGAAATCTAGATCCTGCCATATTGTATGGTTCGGATGCTCAAATCATCAAATCCACCATGGATATGGTAGAAAAATTCGGAAAGTCGCAGTATATTTCCAACTTGGGCCATGGAGTATATCCAGATATGGACCCTAAAAAATTGAAATTATTTATTGAAACGATACAAAATGCTTAAACCTGAAATAATGAAAATCAAAAGTTTATTTCTCGCATGTTTATTCCTGATTGGAGTAAATGCAATTGCTCAAAAGAAAGATGGCAAAGAAGCCGGAAAATCCGATAAACCTGAAAAAGGCAAGAAGGAAGTGGTTGAGGATACCGATCCAAATGAAGTATTCAATGGTTCATTTGAAGAGTTCGATATCAAATTACTGAAAGGAAAAGGTCAACTTCACTTGGCAGCTAAGCCATGGATGAGTGTCAATAAAACAGGTGCTGATTTGTTTGCTGGAGGCAATTCAAAAAACAAAAAGATCAATGCTCCTGACAATGATTTGGGAAACCAAATTGCCCAAGCTGGTAACAACTATGCAGGATTTATTGGATACAGCAAAGACCCAAAAATTAACCGCACTTATCTTTCTCAAAAGTTAAAGCATCCTTTGAAAAAGGATCAAATGTATTGTGTGACTTACAATATCAGCTTGGCTGAGAACTCAAAACTAGCGGTCAACAATGTGGGTATTTTGTTTTCAGAAAAAAAGATACAACATGAAGATGACCAAAGCATCACCACTGCGGCCAGTGTGCTCATGCCGGCAAACCGCGCTATTAATGATGCCGATAAGTGGACCACGGTTTGTGTGCCTTATTATGCCAAAGGAACAGAGACCTATATGACCATTGGTGGATTCGGGAATGATGGCGACATGAAATTCGAGAAAGTGAAACCTACCACCAAGCCTACAGGCGTGACCATCAATGGGGCGTATTATTACGTCGATAATATTTCCGTATTGCCCATTACAGCGAAGAGTGAATGCAACTGCGGAAAAAGCACCGTAGTAGAAACCGATTTGATTTACAGTAAGTCAGGAGCCAAGCCCACAGGCGCAAAACCTGAACAATTGATTAATGCAGCAGGTATCTATTTTGGTAAAGAATCGGATGCTATTCCAGCTCAATTTGAATCAGAATTGGATGAATTGGCAGAAATTTTAAAGGCCAATCCAAGCATCAATATTTTACTCACTGGACATGCTGATACAGAAGAAATGACTGAAGCGAAAGTAAGACCCGAGCTGCTAGAAATAGCCAAGAACCGTGCAATAATGGTCAAGGATGCTTTGATGACAAGAGGTGTTGCAGAAGAGCGCATTGCCATTGATTCTAAGGATGCCAATGAATTGGTGGGAACCAAAGGAACCCCCATGAGCAAGGCACAAAATAGAAGGGTTATTTTCAGCGTTAAATAATTGAAAACCGTTTGAAAGAGGCAAGCGGTAATCCGTTTGCCTCTTTTTTTATATGAAAACCAAATTACATATCCTTTACTTTTTGTTGTTATGCATAACAACAAGTGCTCAGAACTTGGTGATCAATCCCAGTTTTGAGGATATGGAATTTTGTCCAAGTGACTTTACGCAACAGAGCCTAAAATCGCTCAAAAAATGGACTCAAGCAGGTGAAGGAACACCAGACCATTTCAATGCGTGCAGCAAAAAAGTAGGTGTTCCCAACAACATGTTCGGTCATCAATTTGCACGGACCGGGAATGGATATGCAGGATTGGGAACTTACCTCAACAACCATGTTCGATACAGAGAATACCTTTTGGGTAATCTATCCCGACCGCTGAAACCAGGTGAACAAGTCTGTATTACGCTGTATTATTCCGCGGCGGACAATTGTCAATTTATCCATGATGGATTTGGGGTATCCTTGAGTGCACAGCCACCAAAAGCCATTGCCAGCAAACCCCTGCTCCTAAAAGAGGTTAGCCTAGCCAATCCAAAATTTATCATGATGGATGACACGGAACAATGGGTTGAGCTGAGTGGTTACTTTGTAGCCAAAGGTGGAGAGCAATACATTACCATAGGCAACTTTCAAGATGACAAAGAATTGAGAATCATCAGAAGAACACAAGACCCAAAAGTTCCTGAGCATCGTGAATATTCGTATTTGTTTTTGGATGACATTTCCGTTGTTCCCATTGACAAAAAAAGTGCGTGCAGTTGCGTCAATGAAAAACTAAAAGAAGTGGCGGTTGATCCTCCCCTGGAACTTCAAGAATATGAGGAAGTCGTATTGGATGCGGTACATTTTAATTTTGATGAATTCACATTGACTGATTCAGCCATTCATCAATTGGAAAACATTTACATCATGATGCGAAAAAACAAGCACATGTACATGGAAATTCATGGACATACGGATGCTAAAGGAGCCATGGCCTACAATCAAGTCTTATCCGAAAACAGAGCCAACGCGGTGATTGATTTCATCGTTCGAAAAGGCATCGATCAAAATAGATTTGAAATCAAAGCGCTGGGAAGCAGTCAACCGGTGGCTTCCAATGAAACAGAAGAAGGAAGGGCCATGAACCGAAGAGTGGAATTTAGAATCAGACGAAAGAAATACGAGTTGGTGAATTAATTAACTTTGCAACCTTAAATTAAGAGAAATGTACAACATTACTTTGCCTGATGGCAGTGTTAGAAGTATTGAAGCCGGTCAATCGGCCATGGATGTGGCCTTGTCGATTTCAGAAGGATTGGCGCGCAATGTATTGGCTGCAGTAGTCAATGGAGAGGTGTGGGATGCTACCAGACCATTCACGAGTGATTCCACATTGAAGCTACTTACTTGGAATGACACAGATGGAAAATCCACCTTATGGCACAGTTCGGCTCACTTGATGGCCGAGGCATTGGAAGCCCTTTACCCTGGAATAAAATTGGCCATAGGTCCGCCCATTGAAAATGGGTTTTACTACGACGTCGATTTTGGCTCACATACATTCTCACAAGAGGATTTTCCGAAGGTGGAGAAAATGATGTTGGAATTGGCTCGACAAAAAAATGCCTATGTCCGAAAAGAAGTCTCCAAGGAAGAGGCCGTGAAGTACTTCACAGAAAAGGGAGATCCGTATAAATTAGAATTAATCGAAGGCTTGAGTGATGGCGACATCACTTTCTATACGCAAGGCAATTTCACAGATTTGTGCCGTGGTCCACATCTTCCCAATACAGGGTTTATTAAGGCTGCAAAATTATTGAACGTGGCCGGTGCGTACTGGAGGGGTGATGAGAAAAACAAAATGCTTACCCGTGTATATGCCATTACGTTCACCAAACAGGCTGAATTGGAAGAATACTTGGTTCAATTGGAGGAGGCTAAAAAAAGAGATCACCGCAAATTGGGGAAAGAATTGGGATTGTTCCATTTCTCGCAAAAGGTAGGAAGTGGGTTACCACTTTGGCTTCCCAAAGGCGCTGACTTGAGAGGTCGCTTACAAGCTTTTTTGCAGGCTGCACAGACCAAAGCAGGATATCTTCAGGTTATTACGCCTCACATTGGACACAAAGAATTGTATGAAACCAGCGGCCATTGGGCCAAGTATGGATCTGACAGCTTCAAGCCCATTGAAACACCCCAAGAGGGAGAGGTTTATATGCTTAAGCCAATGAACTGCCCTCACCACTGTGAGATTTTCAAAGCAGAACCCAAGTCGTACCGCGATCTTCCATTGCGCTTGGCAGAATTCGGCACCGTATACCGCTATGAGCAAACAGGAGAGCTGCACGGATTGACGCGTGTGCGTGGGTTTACCCAAGATGATGCGCATATATTCTGTACCGTGGACCAAGTAAAAGAAGAAGTAGGTAAAGTAATTGACCTCGTTCTGTACATTTTCAAAACACTTGACTTCCACGACTACCTCGCACAAGTTTCTTTGAGAGATCCCAACAATCCTTCCAAATACATTGGAAGCGATGAAAATTGGGAGAAAGCGGAAACTGCAATCAAAGAGGTTGCGGATGAAAAGGGATTAAAGACAGTCGTTGAGTTGGGAGAAGCAGCCTTCTACGGACCCAAATTGGATTTCATGGTTCGCGATGCCATTGGAAGAAAATGGCAATTGGGGACCGTTCAGATTGATTACAATTTGCCTGAGCGTTTTCAATTGGAATATACCGGAGCGGACAATCAAAAGCACCGTCCTGTCATGATTCACCGAGCACCATTTGGTTCTATGGAGCGATTTGTGGCCATTTTGATTGAACATTGCGCAGGACAATTCCCATTGTGGCTTACACCTGAGCAAGTTAGATTGTTGCCCGTCAGCGAAAAATTCAACGAATACGCAAAAAGTGTAGCAAATAATCTAAAAAATTACGATATTCGCGCCTCCGTTGACGAAAGCAACGAAAAAGTGGGAAAGAAAATCCGAGAAGCAGAATTGGCCCGTGTGCCTTACATGTTGATCATCGGAGATCAGGAACAACAAGCCCAGACCGTATCCGCAAGGAAAAAAGGAGCTGGCGACTTGGGAACCTTCTCTGTGATTGACTTTGCGCAGATGGTTCAAGACGAAATCAAGGAAATGCTTTCACACGGATAACAAACATTGAATGGAAAAAAAACCAACGCATAAACCTGGAAAACCCTACCCTCGCAGAGATTTCAGAAGAGAGAAGGAGGACGAGCACCGCATTAACCAACGCATAACGGCCGCTGAGGTACGTTTGGTGGGTGACAATGTGGAGCAAGGGGTATATCCAACTGCTGTTGCACTCAAGATGGCGCAAGAGCAAGAGGTGGACTTGGTTGAAATTTCCCCAAATGCTACCCCTCCCGTTTGCCGAGTGATTGATTACAAGAAATTCTTGTACGATCAGAAAAAGAAGCAGAAGGAAATGAAGGCTAAGCAGGTCAATGTAACGGTGAAGGAAATTCGTTTTGGTCCCAATACTGATGATCATGACTTCCAATTCAAACTAAAGCATGCGCTTGAGTTTTTGAAAGAGGGGAACAAAGTAAGATCTTGGGTATTTTTCAAAGGAAGATCCATTGTTTTTAAAGATCGCGGAGAAATATTGTTGTTGAAATTCATCCAAGAACTTTCAGAAGTTGGTGTACCTGAACAGATGCCCAAGTTGGAAGGAAAGAAAATGTTTGTCATCATCAACCCTAAAAAGAAATAATTAAAACCCTAATACAATGCCAAAATCAAAAACCAAATCCGGCGCTAAGAAGCGTTTCCAGGTGACCGGTAGCGGAAAGATGAAGCGTAAGCAGGCGTTTAAACGTCACATCTTGACCAAGAAAGATACCAAGCGTAAGCGTGGTTTGGGCAATGATGCGCTCGTTCACCCTTCAGACGTAAAATCAATCAAGGCTCAATTGCTCGCCTAATTCAAGCTCATTGAATAAAAGAGTAAGGTAACGTTTAACCCGATTGTTGGTTTTAAGAGCGAAAGCCACCAACCTTCAAAAAACAAAAAATTATGCCCCGCAGTAAAAATGCAGTAGCTTCAAGAGAAAGAAGAAAAAAAGTTCTCAAAATGGCCAAAGGCTATTTCGGTTCAAGAAAAAATGTCTGGACCGTAGCCAAAAACGCCGTTGAAAAAGCATTAACCTATGCTTACATTGGACGTAAATTACGCAAGCGTAACTTCCGTGCTTTGTGGATTACCCGTATCAACGCAGGAGCAAGAATCCACGGTTTGTCTTACTCACAATTTATGGGTAAAGTGCATGCCAAAGGAGTTGAATTGAATCGTAAAGCTTTGGCTGATTTAGCAATGAATCACCCAGATGCTTTCAAAGCTGTGGTAGACGCAGTAAAATAAGTATTCGTTTTTTTGAAAAACCAATAAAGGGAGCCATCTTCGTGGTTCCCTTTTTTATGTTATGAAAAACACTCTCATCATCCATATCCTTCTTTGTTTGAGCCTATTCACCAGCGCTCAAAAAAAAGATGTCGATTTTATTTCCAAAGGTTCGGTATGGTTCAATACCCCCTACCCCATTACCCTTGAAAACATACACGACAAAATAGTAGTTGTCTGTTTGTGGGATGAGCAAAATCCCTTTAGCACGGAGGGAATGCACCGCATTGAGAAGTCATTTGAATCTAAATTCAACGTGCAGTTGATCAGCGGGATTTTGGGTAATGCTCAACAGCCGCGTTCACGTCGTGAAATTTATGGCATCATTCAAAGACAAAACATCACGCATCCATTGGTCATTTGCCCTGATTTTAAGGGCTTCAAAGATGCTGACTCGACAGGCCAATTTCAAGTGAGAATTTATGCTAGACCGGGTGGCATTTGTCTACATCAATTCATCGGAGATGATGCAGCAACACCTGCAATAGCCAAAATAAATGAATTGCTGAATGACAAAGATTTGGCTCCTAAATTGCGCTATTGGCAATTGAAAGACAGCGTGGAAACCCAATGCTGGGCAGATGCCAACATTGAATTTCCAACGGATATTGCTCTCCACAAAAACAAAAACTTTTTTATTACAGAGACCAATCACCACCGCATTCACTATGTAACAGCGGATGGAACCATTGCCCAAATCATTGGTGCTCCCCTACCAGGATTTGCTGATGGGCAGCTCCTCAATGCGCAATTCAATTATCCCAGAGGAACCACTTACGACGATGAACAACAACTGTTGTACGTTGCCGACAGCTACAATCACCGCATCAGAGCTGTTGATCTGCAAGCGAAACTGGTATTTACCATCGCTGGAAATGGCAATGCATTTTCTCAAGAGGTTCAGTCCACCAACGGAGGTTATGAAGCCATTGGATTTCCCATCGACGTTGTTATGGATAACAACAATTTATATGTCTTATCAGCCCAATACAATCAGATATTTAACTTAAATCCCATCAGCGGAGTGGCTGTTGAGGTTGCTCGATTGCCCCTGTTTAATAACCAAAAACAACGCATTTACCCCAAACATCTTGAAGTAAAAGGAATATTGGGATATGCTACTTTCAGCGATGGGTCCATTTTTCAAATTCAATTTAATGAGACACGAAAATCCATGGATGCTGTCACCCAAAAAGAATGGAGCTATCAATACGGGAAAGGAGAATGGTTTTATCAACCTCAGCCCAATGAGCCAAGCATTTCCAGTGTTGCCATATCAGGTAAATCGCTGATTGGCGTATCTGAATGGAACAATGCTGTGTACACTTTTAAAAAAGGAAAAATCAAGTTGTTATCAGGATCAACTGAGGGATGGAAAGATGGCAGCGCCAAGGATGCTTGGTTTCACTCACCAGTAGATATTGTACTTATTGACAACACCGCCTATGTCGTTGATCAAGACAATGAACTGATGCGCGTGGTATCCACCAAAAAAGGAAACACCAAAACTTTACCTTTCCTGGCTTCAGATGCACTTGCCTTTGGTGGAAATGTCATTCCTCAAGGAGAGAACATCGTCTTTGAAGATGTGGTGGTGGGTGAAGGGCCTGTTGAAGTGTTCTTTGAAATGGACTTGGGTGAATATGAATTTGTAGAAGAAGGAGTAAATATCGTGATGCTGATTGATGATGCCATGGGCAGTTTGGAAAGTGAAGTGGTTACAGGACCGGTGATCAAAGCCATGGTCAATCCCAAAGACCTCGTGTATGGCAATTTACAAATCGAGATGACATTTAGTGTTCGGCATCCATTGAGGCCTGAAGTCACGCTTCGCAAACAGTGCATGGTTACAGCGATGCTTACTGTTATTCCTGGAGAACCCTCCTCGGCTAAGGTGACTTGGAAACCGCATCTATTGCCGTTTTAAGGATGAAAAAAGTTCTGATCATCACGTACTATTGGCCTCCATCCGGTGGTGCTGGGGTGCAGCGCTGGCTGAAGTTTGTCAAGTACTTTCGATCATTTGGGATAGAACCCATTGTATACACACCATCCAATCCAGAGATGCCCGTTATCGATGCCAGTCTTTCTAAGGACATCCCTGACCATCTGACCATTTTGCAGCAACCCATTTGGGAGCCCTATCACTGGTACAAAAAATGGGTTGGTGTCAAACCGACTGAAAAAATCAATACTGGATTTTTAAGCGAAAATGAAAAGCCAAAAAAATCGGAAAGTATTGGCGTTTGGATTAGGGGTAATTTTTTCATTCCAGATGCCCGTTGTTTTTGGATACAACCCTCCATACAATTTTTAAGTGAATACCTCAAAAGCCAGCCAGTGGACGCCATTGTTTCAACAGGTCCACCGCACAGCATGCATTTGATTGCAAAAGGCATCAAAGAAAAACTTGGAATCCCTTGGCTTGCTGACTTTAGAGATCCTTGGACCAACATTGATTTTTATGATCAATTGATGCTGACCAGGTGGGCGGATAAAAAACACCACCGATTGGAGCTTGAAGTATTGCAAAAAGCAGATGTGGTGACCACCGTTACTTCATTTGATCAAAAAGATTTTTTACAAAAAGGGGCCCGCAAATGCGAATGGATACCCAATGGTTATGACGAAGAGTTTCCTGAAGGCATTGCGCCCCACCCCACTTTTGAGTTGGTGCATGTAGGGAGTATTCCTAGATCAAGAAACCACGACAATTTGTGGAAGGCGATTCAATTGGCCTGTCAAGAAGACGATCATTTCAAGAAAGATGTGAGCATTAAACTGGTTGGAAAAGTAGACCATTCGGTTAAAAAGTCGATTCATCAATTTGATCTCGATGAGCACTGTGTTTATCAGGAGTATTTGCCGCATCAAGAGGCCATTGAAGTCCAACAGAAAAGTCAAATACTGCTCCTCTTGGTGAACAATAGCGGGAATGCAAAGAGCATCCTCACTGGGAAGTTTTTTGAATATTTGGCCGCCAAAAGGCCGATACTGGCCGTTGGCCCAACGGATGGCGAAATGAATGCCATATTACAAAAAACAGAATCCGGATTTTGTTTCAATTTCGATGATACAACCGGCATTAAAGAACAATTGTTACACTGGCACAAAGAGTACCTGGAACACGGGCAAATCGCAGTATCTGAGAATGACTCCAGCGCTTATAGCAGAAGAAATTTAACGGCCAAAATGAGTAGTTTGATACATCAGATTTGTGAACCATGAAAACAAGAAAGATTGAACAATCCGACATTCAAGAATTGACAACCACCTTTGCTGATTTGTATGAACAACAGATTAGGGAAGCCATTGCCATTAATGGACAAGTCATTGAAATTACCGAAGGAGAAATGCTCATTGATATTGGACAATATATCAAGATGATGCCATTGATACTGAGCGGCTCTTTGAAGATTCTCCGTGAAGACAATGATGGAAAGGAGTTGTTGATTTATCACGTTAGAAAAGGAGAGACATGCGCCATGTCCATCACCTGTTGTATGGGCGATGCTAAAAGCTCCGTGAGGGCGGTCGCAGAGGAGGACACCAAAATGATATCACTTCCCACAAGAATCATGGATGAGTGGAGCAATGTTTTTCCCAGTTGGAAACATTTTATCATGAGGACGTATCAGCATCGGTTTGAGGAGCTGCTTCAAACCATTGACAGTATTGCCTTTCAGAAGTTGGACGATCGATTGGAGCGATGGTTAAAAGAAAAAACAGCCCATACTGTGGATGGCGTTATTCATATTACCCATCACGAAATTGCCAGTGAATTGCATTCCTCTCGGGAGGTCATTTCAAGATTGCTGAAAAAATTAGAACACCAAGGAACATTAGAATTGGGAAGAAATAAAATCAAGATGCGTTAAAAAAACGAATGCTTATCTTTGCTCAAACGAAAAGAAATGAAATTACTTGACGGAAAAGTGGCCATCATCACTGGAGCATCCAGAGGCATCGGCAAAGGCATTGCAACATTATTTGCACAACAGGGAGCGCATGTCGCTTTTACCTATGCATCATCTGATGAAAAAGCAAGAGCATTGGAGCAAGAATTGGGTGCGTATGGCACTAAAATCAAGGGTTATAAAAGTGATGCAGCCGATTTTGATGCGGCTCAATCACTAGTAGATGCTGTAGTTGCCGAATTTGGAACAGTAGACATTTTGGTCAACAATGCAGGCATCACACGTGATACGCTTTTGATGCGCATGAGTGAGGAGCAATGGGACGAAGTGATCCGAGTGAATTTAAAATCTGTTTTTAATTTGAGCAAGGCGGTCATCAAACCCATGATGAAAGCCAAAAGTGGTTCTATCATCAACATGAGTTCAGTAGTTGGAGTCAAGGGCAACGCAGGCCAAGCCAATTATGCCGCATCCAAAGCGGGCATTATTGGTTTTACCAAAAGCATGGCCGCTGAAATGGGTTCAAGAAATATTCGTTGTAATGCCATTGCCCCGGGATTTATTGAAACAGAAATGACAGGCGCATTGGCTGAGGACGTTGTTCAAAAATGGAGAGATACCATTCCATTGAAAAGAGGTGGAAGTACAGAGGATGTTGCCAATGTGACCCTTTTCCTTGCCAGTGACATGAGTGCTTATGTGACCGGACAGACGCTGCATGTATGTGGCGGAATGTTGATGTAATCCCATTATTTTGTCTATCTACACCACATATTCGCCATTGTGGCTTGGCGCATGCTTTCTGCTTGGAACGGTATTCGCCATGACCTCCTATTGGAGAGAAAAACAGAGACGGCGATTCGGAGTCAATACGATTTACTTGTTGGCATTGATTCGATTTATTGCGGTAACATTCCTGAGTTTTTTGCTGATTCGTCCCATTACTGAAACGCATGAAGAGAATATCGAAAAACCCATTACTGTTGTATTGCATGACAACAGTCTTTCGATAAAGGAATATTTGAATGCACACCCGGAATGGAAGAAGGATTTAACGCAGAGGTTCGCAGGTATTCAAGACCAATCGGAGTTAGCTTTCTACGCATTTGATGGCAATCTTACCAACGGATGGGACTCTTTGAACGCCAGCGGAGCCAGCACCAACATGTCAGCCGCATTAGAAAAAATCGGTATCCGATATGCAGGTAGAAACTTGGCTGCTGTTGTTTTGATCAGTGACGGTCTGTTTAACGAAGGCAATTACCCGATATATGCTGCCCAAAATTTGCAAGTACCTATTCACACCATAGGAATTGGAGACACCAATGTGTACAAAGATGTTTTGATCAGCGATGTGCAATGCAACAAATCCACATTTTTAGGAAATGAGTTTCCCATCCTGGTGAATATCGAGACAAGATTGGCCCAAGGAGAAAGCTTAGAAGTTATCTTAAAAAACAAAGGCCAAATCATTGATAAAAAGAACATACAGCCTGAAGGAAAACGAACCTTTCATTCGGTGCAGTTCAACACCCAATCCAAACAATTGGGCATCCAGCATTACACCATCGATGTCACCGTTGCCCAAGGTGAAAAAAACACCACCAACAACCATTTTGATTGCTTCATTGAAGTACTAGATGACAGGCAAAAGATTCTAATCGTTGGTGCAGCACCGCATCCAGACATTCAGGCCTTGATGCAATCCATCAATCAATCGGAGTCTTTCAAAGCTGAATTTGTGGCGGCGGAAAAATGGAATGGAAAAGCCGATGACAACGGATTGACCATATTTCACGGGCTTCCCAATCAAGCCCAACAAGTCACCACCATCAAAGGACTTATTGCGAATAAAAAACCTTGCCTATTTGTGTGGAGTCAAAGCACACAGATGAGTCTATTTAACTTATTACAAACGGGCATTGAACTTCAAGGAGCCAATGGAAACCGTGAAGAAAGAACTCCAGTAGTGGATCAAAAATTCAATTATTTTCAAATCCCGGATGGAATCAAATCTCAAAGCAATCAATGGCCGCCATTGAGCATCCCATTTGGCAAATTGGCCCAATCTCCAGGAATTGTATCTTATTTTCAGCAGCAAATTGGGAACCTGAATACCGGTTTCCCATTGGTCGCTTTCCAATCCTCTGATGTCGCTAAAATTGGATTTGTATTGGGCGAAGGACTTTGGAGATGGAGAGTAAACAGTTATATCCAAACCAAAAGTCATGAAACATTTGACGGCATGGTTGGATCATGGGCGCAATATCTAGTGGACAAAAACAAGGATCACTTGTTCAAAGTGAACACCAAAAAAAAATGGGCCTACAATCAATCCGTTGTCTTTCAAGCCAACTTGTATGATGAGAGCATGAAGCCCCTTTTGGGACAAAACATCAACCTAACACTTTGGAATGAAAAGGGAGAGAAGCGTTCCTATCCTTTTGTCCCGGGTAATACAGGGTATCAATTGGAATTGGGCATGCTTGAGCCGGGAAGTTACCAGTATCAAGCCGATGCGACAAATGGAGCAAGACAACTTAAACAAACGGGAACTTTTATCGTTGAGAATGTGCAGTTGGAAATGATGAATACATGGGCCAATCACGATGTTTTGAGAAATTTGGCCAAAGAAACCTCGGGCAGCTATTTCAATTCATCCCAAATCGAAGGCATTGAAGACAAACTTCGATTACAGCAAAACTTTGTTTCCGTCGCCTTTGACGAAAGCAACCGAGAAGAGTGGATAGATTGGTGGCCCATACTTGTTATTCTGCTCACAGCTTTCAGTGCGGAATGGATGATTAGAAAATGGCAAGGAGGCTATTGATGAAGAAGACAACTTTTTTAAAGATCGGTGGCGTTCCCGAACACTTTAATCTACCATGGATTCAGGCCTTTGAAAAACAAAAACTACAGGCGTTGGGAATAGAAACCAACTGGGTGTTTTTTCCGGGAGGCACAGGGGCCATGACACAGGCTCTGCACAGCGGCGAATTGGATGTTGCCATTCTTTTAACGGAAGGATTTTTAGCAGCCTTTCAAAAAGGGCTCGAGGCAAAAATCATCCAATGCTACATTGAGACTCCGCTGCAATGGGGAATTTATTCTAACAAAAGAGAACAATTGTCTTTTGATACTACGACAAAAGTTGCGGTAAGCCGCAAGGGTTCCGGGTCTCATCTCATGCCTTTGATTCACAGTGAAATGATGGGAAAAACCTTGAGGGACGATCAATTCAAAGTGATTCATCATTTGGAAGATGGTATTGCCGCTCTAGCTCAAGATTGCGATTATTTCTATTGGGAAAAATGGATGACCTTGCCCTTTGTCGAGCGCGGACAAACCTGTAAAATTGGAGAATTCCATGCTCCTTGGTCCAGTTTCTTGGTTGTCGCCAGCGATGCTTGCATCGCGCAACATGGCGAAAAACTACTGGAATTATTGAAGATCATCGAGGCGCAGGTAAAGCTTTTTTTACACGACCCTCAAACGCCCAAAGAGATTCAGCAAAAATTCCAACTTTCAGAACCCAATGCAAAAATTTGGCTATCCGAGCAGCATTGGCATCACAATCAAAATACGCTTTCTAAATCAGAATTGGAGAATGCGATTCATGCCTTGGAAAGTGTTGGAATGGACATGTCTCACATTCAACTGAAGAATTTATATGCACCATGGATTCATTTGATTGATTAATTATGGAAAAGAAGTTTTATCACAAAAAAAGATGGTGGATTATCCTGGCTATATCAATTGGCTTCATCAGCTTGATTCTTTTTAGGTCCAACATTTTAACTGCAATTGGGTATTATTTGGTCGCAGATGATGACCAATACGAATCACCGGTTTTTGCAGTTCTTGGCGGAAATAGCGCTGAAAGAGGAAGGGCTGCGGCATGGTTGGCTGAGCAACATCCTTCTGCACACTTCTTGGTAACCGGGGGGAATCGACCCAGTCAATTGGCTGCGATTGGCATCATTACCACAGAGGCTGACCTCACCAAAAAAAGGATGGTTCATCTTGGCATAGACTCCACACGAATTACCGCATTGGAAACAGGCACGAGTTCAAAAGAAGAAGCCGATTTATTACTGGATTATTGTAAAAAACACCAAATCCCTCAAATAACCATTGTTTCAGGGCAATATCATTTGAGAAGATTGAGAAGGACCTTTGAGCCAGCGTTTGAAGAATCCAACATTGGCATTAGATTTTTTGGAGCCATTGAGAAGGATTTCGACCCCGAACATTGGTGGCAATCGGAAAGTGGTCTGATATACACGAACAATGAGTACATCAAAATCCTCTACTATTGGCTCAAATACTAAAAGGCTTTTTCACAAATGTTGATTAGTTTTATGGCTTGATCAGTGGTGGTATCCCTTATCTTTGAGTGGGAGATAATATACATGGCAGAAGAGTCTTTTTTATCGGATGAATTTCGTCAAATCTTAAACCGCTTTGAGCAGATGCTCAAGGAGAATAAGTCCTTTTATTTTGATATTGAAGAGTTGGAGGATTTGGCTTTCTATTACAGCGATCACTTCCAATTCAACAAAGCCCTTCAAGTTGTTGAGCATGCCAAATCCTTATTCCCCCATCATCTTGGACTTTTGATTCGTGAGGGTGAAATATATACAGGCATGGGGCAATTGCACAAAGCATTGCTCATCTTGAAAAAAGCTGAAAACTGGGAAGAGGAAAAATTGGATTGGCTGATGGCCATTTCCGTTGTTTACAGTCAACTTCATGAACACGATAAAGCCATCCATTATTTGGAACAGGCCATTGACATGTCGGACGGAGACAATTATGATGACATTGCATTGGAGTTGGCGTTGGAATATCAAAATGCGAATAAAGTAGATCGAGCCATTTCACTTCTCAAGAAAGTGATCATGCACCGTCCCGATAGTGAGACACTTCTTTACGAATTGGCCTATTGCTATGAGAGCACGGATCGCATGGCGGAGGGAATGACATTCTTTGCTTCATTGGTAGATGATCGACCATTTTCTTTTCCAGCTTGGTATTGTTTGGGCAACCTTCAACAGCATTTGGAACAATTTGACGAAAGCATCGAATCCTATGAATTCAGCATTGCCATCATGCCGGACTTTGCGCCTGCTTTGATTAACATGGCGCAAGCACAATTCAAGAGTAAAAAATATGCTGCGGCAATTGCTACGTTAGAATCGACCTTTCATCTTGAGCCACCAGACTCAACTACCTATTGTCACCTTGGTGAATGTTATGAGAAGTTAGAAGAGGTTGAAAAAGCCCAAGAGTTGTATCAAAAAGCCATTCAATTGGATGATCGATGTGCGGATGCCTACTTGGGAATGGCCGTTGTTATGGATTACAAAGAACAGCATGTAGAAGCGTTAGCTTTTGCGAGAATTGCCTTTGAATTTGACCCCAACAACGATGAGTACGCTTTGGTTTATATGCGCCTACTCAGCAAATTAAATTTGTACGAAGACGCATTGGAAATTGCAGAATCACTGGTCCAACAGCATTCTACGGATGAAGAATCCTGGGCAGGTTACGCAGACATCCACCTAAGAATGAACAAATTTCAGGAGGCTTTGAAAATTATTGAAGCAGGCCTGGTATGGGTTCCGGGAAGCAAAATGCTCGCCGCCCGCAAAGTTGTTGCCTTATACTACAACAAGCAATTGCTGCAAGCAGAAGACTGGTTAAACGCCACCTATGAACCGTCAGATGAGACTGAATATGAAGAATTGGCCATTCAATTCCCACTTATTTTGAATTGGACGGCCTACCAAAATAAAAAACAATTTTTTGACAAATAAAACAATGAACTACGATTTAGATTTTATACCCCAACGACCAGAGAGACCCAGAGAAGAAGGACTTACGATGGTCATGGACAAAGGACTATCCATACGACAAGCAGAAGATTTGATTGCCTCATCGGGTGATTATGTAGATTTGGTCAAATTGGGATTTGGCACTTCAGCTTTTAGCAAACAATTGAAAGAAAAAATCAAATTGTACCATGATGCAGGAATGAAAGTCTATTTGGGAGGAACACTCTTTGAGGCATTTGTGGTTAGAAATAAAATTGATGCCTACAAGAAATATGTGAGTGATTTAAACCTGAGCACCATCGAGGTTTCTGACGGATCAATTTCGATTCCTCATGACATCAAATGTGGTTGGATTGCTGATTTGGCAAAAGACTTCACCGTACTTTCGGAGGTGGGTTCCAAAGAAGAGGGCATATTAATTTCGCCAAGCAAGTGGATTAAGATGATGCAAACTGAATTGCAGGCCGGAAGTTGGAAGGTAATAGCGGAGGCAAGAGAAAGCGGTACTGTTGGAATATACAGACCCAATGGTCAAGCCCATGTCATGTTGATCAACCGCATTCTTCAAAAAGTTAAAATGGAAAACATCATTTGGGAAGCGCCCAAGAAAGCGCAACAAGTGTATTTCATTCAACACATGGGTGCCAATGTAAACTTGGGCAACATCGCAGAGAATGAAGTGATTCCATTGGAGTGTTTGAGAAGAGGATTGCGTGGAGATACATTTTTCCAATTTCTTCCAGAGGAAATTGTAACCAAAATGAAGCAGTAAAAGTCATGCACATTTCAGCGCAAGCCTACAAGCAGTGGTTGGATGAAAACAAACAGCACCAACTCATTGACATCAGGGAGCAATATGAAATTGAGCATTGCACCTTGAACGGCCACCCCATTTGCATGGGATCCATTATGGATCAGCTCGATCAAATTGAGCATGGAGATGTTGTCATTCATTGCAACAGTGGTAAACGAAGTGACGCCGTTGTATTTGCTTTGCGTAAGAAATTGAATCGAGATAATATTTATTCCCTTTTGGGTGGGATACAAAACTTTGTTGAGTTGTATTTGCCCGAACAAAATTGTGCATCATGAGAGAACTTTTGGACATTTTATTGCACATCAATGACCATTTGGATGCCTGGTTGCAACTTTACGGTACATCATTGTACTTTATATTGTTTCTGATCATCTTTGTAGAAACGGGGTTGGTGATCATGCCTTTTTTACCCGGAGACTCCCTGCTATTTGCTGTAGGTGCCATTTGTGCACGCATGGCAGATGACCCCAACCCTGCAATCTCTTTATTTCCTTTGATTGCATTGCTATCAGTGGCTGCTATAGCCGGGGATCACAGCAATTATTTCATTGGAAAATATGCAGGTGCAAAGGTGGTCAGATGGAAAATTGGAGGAAAGGCTTTGGTGAAAGAAAGTTACATTACCAAGACACAAGCTTTTTTTGATCAATATGGTACAAAGGCCATAGTTCTGGCTCGATTTGTCCCCATTGTTAGAACGTTTACCCCTTTTGTAGCGGGAGTGGGGAATATGGAATTCAAGAAAAAATTCATGCCCTATGATATCATGGGAGGCGTATTGTGGATCTCTTCTATGACCATTGCTGGGTACATATTGGGATCACATGAATGGGTGAAAGCACATTTCGAGGCTGTGGTACTCATCATTATTTTTCTCTCCATTTTACCCATGATTTTGGCCTATATCAAACATTTGATAGGAAAGAAAAAATGAGTTGGAAATTTGGTTTGATTGGAAAGAATTTGGACCATAGTTTTTCACCGCAATACTTTGCCAAAAAATTTCGAAGCCTACAATTACCTCACACCTACGAGACACTTGCGTTGAATGAACTTGATTCAGCGCGTGAACAAATCGTCCAATTGGGATGGAATGGATTTAACGTTACCATCCCTTATAAAGAGGAAATCATACCCTATCTCGATGGATTGACACCGGAAGCTACATCCATTCATGCTGTTAATTGCGTTGTTATTCAAAACAACCAATGGTTGGGACACAATACGGATATGGGTGGATTTGAAAAGAGTATTTTACCGTTTTTAGAAAATAAGTATCCAAGAGCTTTAATCATTGGCACAGGCGGGGCGGCAAAAGCCATATCGCTTGTTTTACAGCGTAAGGGAATCGAAGTTTTTTTTCTCACCAGAGAGCCAAAGGCACAAAATCACTTAAGCCGCCATTCCATCGATGCCCAGAGCATGATTCACTTTCCATTGATTATCAACTGCACCCCACTGGGAACCTGGCCCAATACTGAAACTTACCCCGATATTCCCTATGATGGCCTAACACCACAACACTATTTGTTTGATTTGGTTTACAACCCTGAAGAAACCGTATTTTTAAAAAAAGGAATAGAAATGGGCTGTCAAGCTCAAAATGGACTGAGAATGTTGGAAATTCAAGCTGATTTATCTTGGATATTCTGGAGTGATGCGCTAAAAAATTACTAAAAGTTCACCCTTGATAATAGATGTAAAAGCCATTCTGCATCTGATTATTTTGAAATAGATTTATGTTTTAGATTCAGCACAGTCATGAGAATTCTACATATAATACCTCAAGGGAATTCGCCATCATCGTTCATTTTTGCTAAGAGGCAAGTGATTGATTTAAAACGAATAGGAAACGAATCAGAATCCTTTTTGTTCAATACCCGCATATCCCTAGTGCTGTTATTCAAGCAATTGATTTCCTTAAGAGAAAAACTGCGTCATTACTGTCCTGATGTTCTCCATGCACACTACGGGACATATACAGCATTTTTTGCATCCCTAATGTGTGGGGAAATTCCATTGATAATTACCCTCCAAGGAAGTGATATTCAGGCGCCAAAAGAAATCCATTATCTGAGAAAAATTACCGGAAAATGGATGGGCCATTACGCATTAAGAAAAGCGCAAAAAATAATCTGTGTCAGCGAGCAATTGAAAAATCTCATTCCTAAGCATGCTCATAAATGTAGTGTAATTCCTTGTGGTATTGATTTATCCACTTTCCACCCTCAAGATAAAGCTGAATGCAAAAAACAACTTGGCTTGCGGGAAGATATTCAATATGTCTTCTTCAATGGGAATAATCCAAAAGTAAAAAGACTAGACATTGCAGAATCCGTGGTTAATCAATTAAAAAAAGAATCATACCCAATAGAACTACTGCAATTAAACGGAAACGTTTCACCAAACGATATTCCCCATTATATCAATGCCAGTGAACTTGTACTACTATGTTCAGATCATGAAGGAAGTCCAATGATTATAAAAGAAAGTCTTGCCTGCAATAAACCCATTGTCAGTGTTGATGTTGGAGATGTTCGCGATAGAATTCATGGTGTTGAAGGAACCTTTATCGTTCATCAAAACACTTCTGATATTTGTGATAAAATACGAAAGATATTGGATGACGAGATCGTTAATTCTGACGGAATGAACAAAATACTCAACGACCAATTGGACTCCATCTCAACGGCCAAGAGGATTGAAGACATCTACCATTCGTGTGCAAAATTCAAGACAATAGATGCTGAAAAAAATAATTCAAAATAATCCATTAAAATTAAAGTCAGAATTCGCAAAAAACATGCGAACCCTGATGATTGGAACCATTTTGAGTCAATTGGTTGTAGTTGCCTTTATTCCCGTTCTTAGCCGAGTATTCACCCCTAAAGATTTTACGACTTTAGAACAGTTTACCATGATATTGAATATTTTGGTAGTAGTAATAACTGGAAAGTATGAGTTTGCAATTATGCATCCAAAGGAAAAAGAGGACGCAAGGCATATTCTTTTTTTGTCGATGGTGCTAGCATTAATTGGTAGTGTTCTCGTAGCATTTTTTGGCCTTTTCTTTAAATCTAATATTGGTGAATATTACAACAACCCAGAATTTGGAGGTCTGTTTTGGATGTTGGGGCCTGCGCTGTTTGCTTTTGCCGTATTCAATATCATTTCTTATTGGTTTAGTAGACAAAAAAAATATGCCATTACCTCAAAATCTAAAATAATCAATTCAACGATCAGTGAACCGCTAAAATTGGGATTTGCCAAGCTGAACATGGGTTCACTTAGTCTTGTTGTTGGCACAACCATTGGTCAAATCCTGAGCGCAATTTATAGTTTCATTTGCTATCACGAAAATGAACCTTTGGGACTAAAAAACATCTCGAAAGAACGATTAAAAAAAAATGCACTGCGTTACAAAGACTACCCTACCATTAGTATATGGGGAAGCATATTAAATCGATTAGCACAATGGGCGCATATCGGAATTTTCACCCAATTCTATGGTCTAGTTGCCATAGCTTGGATGGCCTTATCCCGCAGGGTTGTACAAGCTCCTCTCAACATCATTAGCGGCAGCTACAGTCAGGTCTTTTTTCAAAAAATATCTGAAATGGAAGATCTCTTAGAATTAAAAAAGCAATATTACAAAGCATTAAAACAGTTGAGCGTATTTGCCTTGTCCATAATTGCCATTGCTTTTCTCATTCCGGACAACACCATTGGATGGATTTTTGGAGATGCCTGGCAACCGGCTTTAGATTACTTGCGCGTACTAACCATTTGGTACGCCATTAACTTCGTTACTTCGTCGTTATCATTTGTATCCCTTAGAATTGAAATTCAAAAAATTTCATTCTTTCTTGACTTAATGCACTTTGTTTTCATTTATGGAACCATTTTCATCGCTTACAAATTAAAATTTGATGCCTATCATGCGACTGTTCTTTTGGTAGCATCTAAAGTCATATATTTCACCATCAACATCGTGGTGCAGTCCATTCGCCTTAATAGATACGTGCATGAAAACAAATAAAACTGTCATATCCATTCTGCACACGAGTTTCATTAATGACAATCGAGTAAAGAGAATTGCCAGTACCATTTCTTCATGTGGATACAAAGTTCATATTGTCGCTTGGAGGAAAAACAATCTACCACTTTCAGAACAGTTGGGAGAAATCAAGGTCACCAGATTGGATCCTCCCTTCAATCATATGAAACGGACCAATAAATGGATTGGTTTCATACAATTCATCTCATTCGCCTTAAAGGCAATCCATCAATATCGCAAATTCGACATCTGGCATTGCAATGATTTTGAGGGATTATTCATTGGAATTTTGGCTAAACTTACCAGACCCAAAATACAGCTTATTTACGATAGTCATGAACTACAAAGTGGACGATTAGGTTTATCCAAATTCATGCAGCATTCCATTCAGTTATTCGAAAAGATGGCCATTCCAATGACTGAATCTGTCATTTCTGTTAGTCCCGGTATCGTGCGCTATTACGAAAAGAAACATGGAGTATCTGTTCACTTGGTCAGGAACATTCCTGAGCGAATGCGTATTGTTCCCAACGATATTTTCAGAGAAACATTCCACATAGCCAAGGAATCAAAAATCTTCCTGTACCAAGGAGGTATAGTCCCAGGGCGAGGCATAGAGTTGCTCATAGAGGCATTTCAGAAAAGGACCAACCTTGAAGCTGTGTTAATCATCATGGGAGATGGAAAACTATTGAATAACCTAAAAGAACGAACAAAAAACTCAAACAACATTTTTTTCCATTCAGCCGTTCCCTTTGAGGATATACCTCAGTACACAAGTAGTGCGGACGTTGGTTTTAACATGGCTCAAAACAATTGCATGAACCATCGATATTGCCTTCCCAATAAGATATTTGAATACATTCAATGTGAAATACCTATCATCAGCAATGATCTGGAGGATTGCACGCAACTCATTCAACACTATCAGATTGGAACAATCATTTCGCAATACAATTCCCATGAATTGAATGCAGCCATAGACGAATTTCTGACACAAGATTATCCCAATCTGAAGGAAAACGTGCGCAAAGCAAAAACACTATTGGAATGGGAAAATGAAAAAAAGACCATAGAGCAAATCTACAACTCCATACATTAGATTTTGTGATAATGAAAAAAGTACTTGGCATTAAACCTACAACATCAATGGCCTTTTCTAGTATTCTTGGCCAATTGATAACCTATGCGATGATGCCTATACTTGCCAGAGTATTTGACGCACAAGAATTCTCTATATATGCAGATTTCTTTGCATGGGTCATTCCAATCTCGGTGTTGATCACCTTAAGAATTGAATATGCCATTCCAACCAAAAGCAATATAGGCGACCAATATGTCACAGCTATTGACGCCATAACAACCGGTATTTTCAACACCATCCTTTTGACTTTGCCATTTGCGTTTTATGCGTATTACCATTGTGACGAACTTTGGTATTATGGACTTATTCCATTGGCCGCGTTTTTCAACGTGATTCCGCAAGTTTTTTTATTTCTACTATCTAAACAACTCAAAACACAGCAAACTGGATGGTTCCGAATATTGAATAGTGCCGCAGTTCAGTGCATCTCAATCGCATTGGGTGCTTTTTTCAAAGATGTGAGTGGATTGATCTTCGGTTTTTTAATCGGTCAATTCATTGGACTGCTGGTTCTATTCTATGGCAATATTCACGCATTGTGGGAATCGAGAAAAAAAATTTCCATTGTTTCACTCAGCAAAAATTACAGAGATTATATATTCTTTAATACTCCACTCGGAATTTTGGAAGTGTTGCAAATAAGCGCCATTGTTTTGATCATCGATTTTTTCTATGGCGATCCTTTTCCTGGCTATTTCTATATGGCCTGGAGGATTCTACAGGCTCCTATAAATCTCATTAGCAACAATGCGTATCTCATCAATTACCACTATTGTTCAGAAGCAAAAAATAATCAACTACCTTACCATTCTATCATCAAGAACCAATTCAAATCATTTGCAATTTTAGCATTGCTCATGATAACAACAATTTGGGCTTGCGGACCGAAATTATTCGAGTTCGTCCTTGGAACTGAATTCAAATTTTCCGGACAAATTGCCTGCACATTGGTGATTATGTATGCTACTCAATTTGCAGTTAGTCCATTTTCCTTTGTTGCCATTTTGGAAAACAAACAAAGAACATTGCTGATGAGAAATTTGGTTCAATTCACAATAACAACCATCACCCTAATTGCTATGGCCAATCAGGGCATTCAGATCGAAAACGCCCTAATGATATACGGCGCTTTTGTAGCAGCCATTCACCTGTTGAATTTTCATTGGTACTATAATCTATCAAAAAAATGAGCGCACAAAAAAACATTTGGTTTGTATCGCAATACGCTGGTGGGCCAGGAATTGGAATGCAATACAGACAGTTTCTTTTCTGCAAACAACTTATTCAAAACGGTCATCAAGCCTCAATTATATCCTCAAGTTTTTCTCATTTATTCGACCACTTGCCGGAGGCCAATCATGGACGTATTGAAGATGTTTATTACCATTGGGTGCAAACACCCCATTATAAAAAATCCATATCAATAGGACGTTTTTGGAACATGATTGTATTTGCGATCAAACTAATATTCTTAAATGACGAAGAATTAGGGCAACCAGATCTCATTATCGTCTCCTCACCTTCCATGCTCCCCATCGCCACTGCATTAAAATGGAGAAGAAAATATAGATGCAAGGTTTTTTTCGAGGTGCGGGATATTTGGCCACTTACTCTTCAAGAACTTGGCGGTTTATCAAAATACCATCCCTTGGTGCTCTTCATGCGTTACTTTGAAAGGTTGGCTTATAAAAAAAGTGACCTCGTCATTTCTTTGTTACCTCACGCTCAAGAGCACTTTGTACAGTCTGGAATGAGCAAGGAAAAATTCCGTTATTTACCCAATGGAGTTGAAATAAATAACAACAATAAAACAATCCATAATGAAGTCATATTTCCTTTTCCAACAGATTCTTTTGTCGTTGGATATGGCGGAAGTATTGGGAAAGCAAATGCTCTGCACTATTTGATTCAAGCTGCTCATCTCCTAAAAAATGAAAAGAACATTCAATTTGTTATAATAGGAAAAGGAGATGAGTTGAGTCGTTTAAAACAAGAATCAAATGTTTTAAGCAATGTTCATTTTCTTCCGGCCATGGAAAAAAGCCAATTTTTAAAAGCAATGGAAAATTTTGACCTCTGTTATATCGGACTTGAAAAAGAATCGCTGTTTAGATTTGGTGTCTCACCCAACAAGTTATTCGATTACATGATGGCGAAGAAGCCGATTTTATATGCCATCGACTCTGGAAATAAGCCTGTTGATGAAGCTCAATGCGGATGGTCCGTTTTACCAGGAGATATTAAATCCATAGAACAATCCATATTAACAGCCTACAAAATGGAAAAGAAACTGCTGAATGAAATGGGAATGCGCGGTTATGAATATGTTAAACAGAACCATGGATATCCTGTATTATGTAATCATTTAATCTCTTGGCTAAATGAATAAATTAATCAGCGTTCTCATTTTTTTAACTGGAATGAAAAACATTCATGGCCAACAGACCTTTGAATTAAAAGAAAACTGGAAATTCAGTTCAGCCAACGAGAATAACTGGCAGGATTGCATCGTTCCAGGAAACATATTCAAAGACCTCGAACGCCAGGGTATCATTGCCAATCCCCTTCTGGGAACCTATGAAAAAGACGCACAATGGGTCAGCCAACAAGATTGGGAATACCAGCTCAATCACATCCAATTGCCTACAATAAAAGAAGGCCAGCGTTATCAAATGGTATTGCCACAAATGGATACCTATGCAGATGTATTTTGGAACAATCAATTGCTGATCAGAACTGACAATGCCTTTAGAGCCTGGAAGATTGACATTCATGATGTACAGCAGGAGAACCAATTGAGGATTTACTTTCACTCTCCTTATAAAGTGGCCCGAGAAAAACTCAAGAACTTACCTTACCCTTTGCCTGGAGATAGCTTGAGAGCCGTAACCAGAAAACCGCAGTATGAATTTGGTTGGGATTGGGGCCCTTCTCTAGCCGGATGTGGTATTAAAAAACAACCCTATATTCAAATGCTCTCGGAAACCTTTGTTACCGAAGAGCAACTCATTCTCTCAAACAACCTAACAGGGGAAGCGCTTTATCGCTTGACTTTCTCCAAGTCAATTGAGCAATGTGACATCACCATCTTCAACAAAACATCCGACTCTATCCTCCTTCAAAAAACATTTAATAATACGAAAGAATTGAGCTGTAGTTTTCTTCCTGTTCAGCAAAAATCATGGCAGATTGGCAAAGAAAACGCAATGGATACCTATACCATCACCATCCATCGCAACAATGAAATCTTGCATCAGAAGGAATACAAAATACTTCCTCGTGGAATTGCTTTGTCACAGCAAAAAGACCATTGGGGCAAAGAGTTTTATTTTGTCGTTAATGGCAAAAAAACATTCATGAAAGGAGCGAACTATATTCCCATTCAATTCTTCCATGAACAAGCTACAGAAGCCGATTACCGCCTTTTAATTGAACGATGCAAGGCCAGCAACATCAACATGCTTCGGGTATGGGGAGGCGGAATTTATGAATCCGATCTATTTTATGATTTGTGCGATGAAGCAGGCATCATGGTTTGGCAGGATTTCATGTTTGCCTGCTCCATGTATCCTGGTGATGAGGGATATTTGGCCAACCTTCAAGTTGAGGTAAAGGAACAAGTTCAGCGACTCAGCCATCACCCATGCATGGCGCTTTGGTGCGGAAACAATGAAAATAGTGAAGGCTGGGAAAGATGGGGGTGGCAAATGGGGCTTTCTGAGAAAAGGAAAAACCAAATCCAAAAAGCATACAATGATGTCTTTCTAAAATTGTTGCCCAATGCTGTTGAAGAATACGCTCAACTGCCTTATTGGCCTTCGTCACCCCTCTGGGGAAGAGGCGATGAACGCAGCTTAAAGGAAGGAGACTGCCACTATTGGGGAGTGTGGCACGATGCTGAAAACTTCGAAGTACTTCAAACCAAAATCCCTCGCTTCATGAGCGAATTCGGAATGCAGAGTTATCCCAATCCCAATGTGATGGATGAAATGTGTACCAAAGGAAAATACCACCCCAAGGACCCCGGCATACTGCAGCATCAAAAACACAATCGGGGTTTTGCATTGATGCATCAATATATGCAGTACTGGCATCCCACAGGGGAGGTCCTCAACAATGAACAATATGCATTGCTTACGCAATATGTTCAAGCTGAAGGAATGACCATGGGCATTGAAGCCCAGCGCAGGCATATGGACAAGTGCGGGGGCACCTTGTTTTGGCAATTGAATGATGTCTGGCCTTCTTTTTCATGGAGTGCAATGGACTGGCATTTTCAACCCAAACCATTCATGCAACAATTGAAATATGCCTATGCCCCGTTCTTGGCTTCTGGGGAGTGGAATGGGAAAGAATGGAGCCTCTACCTCATTCAAGATAATCAGGCATTAAAGAATGTCCACATCAAAATTCAATACTATGTGAATGATGCCGTGAAGAAGGACTGGTTATTGGAGAAAAACATCGAACAAGGAAGCCAAGTTGTCTTTAAAACCAAAGACATCATTGCCCAGAATGATGCCTATTTTGTTGTTGAGTGCCGTCACCCCGATTTACCCAATGGGGTTTACCGCAGACAACTGAAGGCCAAAGGCATTTCCAATCAATTCATGGTGCCCATGGTCGAGAACAACCAATGGACTTGTCAACCGCTTTTTAAAACCTCATCGGACGATTAAGGAACTTTAATCTCTAAAGTTCTTGCTTCATCTGGTCCTTCGGCGTTGGATCTGTTTTTACCGGCAGGCAAAAACTTATAAATGGACTGCATGCTTTTTGCACCATCACGAATTTCAATTTGATACGATTGATCGGCGATGATTTGCGTCACGGCTATTCCATTTTTATCCGTCATCGCCTTGGCGATTTCCACCCCATATTCATCCATCCAATACACCATTAAACCTTTGATGGGTTTGTCGCGCTTGGTTATAATTCTTCCCCAAACTTGGGTGTAATTATTGACAACCTCCGTATTGCCTATCATGGAATAGTTGGAAATGTCCACACTGTAAATATCCCTTTCACCCAATGAATTGTCGAATTCTGCAGCCAAGTACATGGTCTTATTGTCGCGGGTGATGGATAAAGTAGATTCTTCGTTTACGGTATTGATGGGATATCCCAAATTCATGGGCGGTGTCCACGTTCCATTGACAAACTCAGATTTAAAAATATCATAACCCCCTAGCGATAAGTGGCCATTGGAAGCAAAGAAGATAATCTTACCATTGGGGTGAATGAAAACAAATTTCTCGTCGCCAGGTGTATTGATGACGCCTCCCAAATTCTTGGGTTCCGTCCAATTGCCATTCATGCGTTGGCTAACGTAAATATCTCCTCTGCCCATTCCTTTGTCACGCTCACTCACAAAATAAAGAAACTGACCATCTTCGGTAATTGAAGTTGAACTCTCAAATCGGTTTTTGGTATTGATAGGGAAAGCCATGCTCTGGGCCAACGAAAACTCACCGGTGTTCAAGTCTTTTTGAGAGTAATAAATATCACCCGAGATTTTTCCATCGTTCTTGTACACATACATGCCATTTCCATCCGGGGTAATGCTTAAAATACCGTCATGGGATTCCGTATTGACAGCGCCTTCTACTTTCTCCGCCTCAATCCATTTTCCATCAGCACCTTTTTGACTAAAGAAAATATCTTCGTAAAACTTATAGTCTCCTTTTTCATCTACCTTACCTCCGGTGGTCGAACTTCTTCTTGACGTAAAATACAACTTGGAACCATCAGCGGTTACACTGGGTGCATATTCTTCATAACGTGAGTTGATTTCCTTTCCAAGATTGGTAATGACCACAGGAACCGGCTTGGCCATCATCGATTTGGCATATTTACATTCTTGAATATATCGCTTGGTTTCTGCATACTCAGGGCTCAAAGGAGCGATATCCTTGAGGTACTTTTGATAATATTCAATGGCTTTATCGAGCTCTGCCAAACGGTGATGGCACTTGGCATAAAAAAGATAACCCTCAGAGGAAACAAAAGATTGCGTAGCCATGGCTTTGTTGTAATACTCCAAAGCGATTTTGTATTTTTTTAAACGATAGTAACATTCAGAAGTACCTCCGAGCGCCATGTAAGACAGTGAATCGATGCTCAACACTTCTCTGAATTCAGTCAAAGCACCTCTGACATTGTTGTTATCCAATTTGCGCTGCGCGCTGGTCAGCTTGGCCGGTATCATGGCTTTATCCATGACAGAAACCCCATTGGTATCAATCTGTGCTGACAACAAGGTGGCCCAGCAACATCCAAGGAAAAACAAGAATAAATTCTTCATATTCATCATTTAATGCAACGAAAGTAACCAAAGTTATTCACCAATGGTTTGATGAATTGCAAGAGAAACTAACTTTGTCATTAACAATGCAAAACACGACAGAAAGCAACAGCCACTATCATCATTTGGAAGAATTGTCCTCCATTGAATTATTGGCCATCATCAATCAGGAGGACCAGAAAGTCCCGATGGCCATTGCCCCAATCATTCCCCGTATCGGAGAATTGGTTGACGCCATCATCTTAAGAATGAAAAAGGGCGGTAGATTATTTTACATGGGGGCAGGAACCAGTGGTCGATTGGGCATTGTTGATGCCTCTGAATGTCCTCCCACCTATGGGGTTCCGCACGACTGGGTAATTGGCATCATTGCGGGAGGGGATCAAGCCATTCGCTATCCAGTTGAAGGAGCAGAAGACAACAAAGAGCAAGGCGGATTGGATTTACTGACTTACGAACCCAATCCCAATGACACATTGATTGGCATCGCCGCCAGTGGCCGCACACCTTATGTCATTGGTGCATTGAGCCAAGCAAGAGCATTGGGAATGTTGACTGGATCAATCACCTGTAATCCCGGTAGTCCTATAACACAACAGGTTGATTTTCCATTGGTAGCCGAGGTAGGACCTGAAGTGGTCACGGGGAGCACGAGGATGAAATCAGGCACCGCGCAAAAATTGATATTGAATATGATCTCAACCAGTGTAATGGTGGGACTAGGCAGAGTCAAGGGAAACAAAATGATCGACATGCAATTATCCAATGAGAAGTTGGTCAACCGGGGAGTTAGAATGGTTCAAGAACAAACAGGATTGAGCGAAGCAGAATCCAAGCAGCTCCTTTTATCAAGCGGAAGTGTGCGAAAAGCCGTTGAATTATACAACAAAAAAGATGCATGACATAGAGCCTTACTATGGTTGGCGAGATTATTACATTGCCAGTGATGATCCCTCATCCATCTTTTTTGATCGGCAATACTCTGAGTTTGAATTCACACAGAAAATTTACGACCACTACATCCACCCCCAATGGGACAGTATGGACAGTCAAACCCTGTTTCTTAAAATTCTATTTGTAGAATACGAAGAACAATACGCCATTATTGAATTGATTGGAGAGTGGAATGATTTGCTATACAACGACATCATGTTGCTCAAGCGCGAGATCGCTGACCATTTGATTCATCACGGAATCAACAAATTCATTTTGATTGGAGAAAACGTTTTGAATTTTCATGCATCAGATGATTGCTATTACGAAGAGTGGTTTGAAGACGTTCAGGATGAAGAGGGTTGGATTTGTTTATTGAATTTCAGAGATCATGTTTTGAAGGACATTTCCGCCGCCAACATTGACCATTTCTTCCTTACCGGAGGACAATTGCAAGACATGAATTGGAGAACTTATCGGCCAGAAGTATTGTTTGAAAAAATCCGTCAACAGGTGCAAAAAAGATTGGGGTAAAATGGCCATCCGCAGCACTTCCATTGCTTGAAGTAATGCGAACGGCTTATTCACTGGAAGAATGAATCTGGGAATATAAAAGATCTTTGTGGTGTAA
Source organism: Bacteroidota bacterium (assembly GCA_039798325.1). GTDB lineage: Bacteria > Bacteroidota > Bacteroidia > Flavobacteriales_D > Sanyastnellaceae > CAMCTV01. The sequence continues at coordinate 32,573 of JBDKGG010000167.1, read as the reverse complement.
AAAAAAGCCGTTGGTCATTCGCAAGAAATAAATCAGCCACCGTCGCACTTTCAAAAAAGAAAAAAAAGCAATATCTTTCTGCAACAAACCGCGACATGAAAAAATCATCCGTTCGAGACAGTTTACCATTGGGATTCATCGACCAACAATTGACCAAAGGACCTTTGGAAAGCATTGATGACTTCACGGCGCGCATTCAAACGCATTTGCTGCAACAATTGAATGAGATTCAGCAGGCTGCGCTTCATGATGAGCTTCCAGTGATCAGACCTTTGGCCAAGAGCATACAAATGGGGCTTCATGTTCTTAACGATCATCGTGCAGATGAAATACTGGATAAAATTCAGAAGCTCTGTGGGAAAATGCAGTCGATTGATGAAATCAAGGAAAGTATTGTAACATTGATTTCAGTGACAGCATCTGTTGGCAATCAAGAGGACAACAAGGGTTAAAAGAAAAACGCTCCGTAATGGAGCGTTTATCAGCGGAAAGGGGGGGATTCGAACCCCCGGTAGGGTTTCCCCTACGACAGTTTAGCAAACTGTTGGTTTCAGCCACTCACCCACCTTTCCTTGGGTTTTCCTGATTAGAGGACTGCAAAAATACAGCAAAAGGATGTTTTGCGCAATCAAAAAAAGCGGAATTGAAAAAAAAAGCGTCTAAGCAAAAAAAAGTGTTTATTCAAAAACATTTTTGTGTAAATTCGCATCCCGTTCGGGGTGTAGCGTAGCCCGGTATCGCGCCTGCTTTGGGAGCAGGAGGTCGTAGGTTCGAATCCTGCCACCCCGACAAATCAAGGGACGACAACAGTTGTCCCTTTCTTTTTAGATCTCGTAGCTCAGTTGGATAGAGCATCTGCCTTCTAAGCAGACGGTCAGGGGTTCGAATCCCTTCGGGATCACTAAGAAAACAAAACGCCCTCAACATTGAGGGCTTTTTTGTTGGGGATCATTCTGACACGTCATCAATAGAATTGATGAAAATAACCTTCTTCATTGATCAAAAGTTGATTGTTCCAATCGTCCTTCCAAGAGACCCATCCCCATCTTTCATTCAACATGACTTGCTTGCGACTTGGCACATGCACCACAACTTGCACCGATTGCGCTCGGTAAGGGATCTGAACCGGAATTTTAAAATAAGGATCAATCTTCAAATGATTATTGTCGAACGAGTACCGAAAATCCATTTGATTGGCCCGATTTCCCGCTTCGGCCAAATTGCTACCACGAGCGGTTTGAATCACTTCAAACCAAAAATCATTGCGGTCGGTGTCCATCAATCGAACCTCCACAGAATTGCTGAGTACACGTTGATCACCCTCCACAGATACCGTCTCCAATACATCTTCCTCATCATTGCCTCTTCCAATAATATAGGGATCTTCCGCAATATCCAGATACAAGGTATCCCCTTTCAAATTATTCAAATGAACATTTCGTGTAATACGTCCCTCGGTATCAAAATCTTTGGCCAATTTGATACCGGTATAGGTGCAAACCAAAACACCGAATAGCAATGACAACGTAGAAAACAAATAAATCCACTTCTTCTTGAACTTCAAGCCCAATAAAAAATGAATGCCCGTATACAACACACTGATTGCAGGAGCGAGAACAATGAGTGCTCCACCCATCAGCATCATCTCACCCAAACCGTCAGGTGCAATCCATGTCGTAAAATGTTGAATGTCTGAGCCGAAAAGAAAGATTTCTCCACCATCCGACCAAGCCATAAAAATGGTTATTAAAAACAACAATCCGAAACCGAAAAACAAAAGAAACAATCCCATAATCCATTTCACACCTGACCACAACGAAGAAGATTTTCTTGATTCTTTCCAATGATCCTCCACCTTCCTTCCCCACTTCCGAGCATTCTTTTCAGCCCTATTGGCCTCTTCCCGCACAAATTGCTGAATGCTTTCTAAGTTTACTTCATTACCTCTCATCAGTAATTTTTCGGAAGTTGACTTGGCTGCAGGAATGACCGCCCATGCAATCAAGTAGGCCATGAAAAAAGTCCCAAAGGAAGCCAACAACAAAATCACCATGACAATTCGGAGAACCACTGGATCCCAACCCAAATAATAACTCAAACCAGCGCACACACCACCCGCAACGGCATCATCCTGATCCCTATATATTTTTCTTCGCGCATGTCTTATATCAGATTCACTTTGCGCAGAAGTTGTTTCTTCTCGGTTAGCATCTGTTGCGTCTGTGAAATCTTCAAATGAACCCATGATTTGGGTGATGGATTGAATCTCTCCCAAGTGCACAGGAAACACCTTATCCTTTCTATTCTCATTTAACAACTCACCTATTCTGGACTCGATATCCTCAATGATCTCGTCTTTGCTTAACTCCTTTGAAAATGCGCGATTCAGCTGTTCAATGTATTGCTTAAGAAATTCAAAAGCATCCATTTCAAATGGAAAATTATAGTGTCCCAATTGGACATTCATAGTTGTTTTCATGACTTCGATAATTGATTGACTGCGTTTGATAATTCATTCCAAGTTTTGCTCAATTCTTTCAAGAACAATTTGCCCTCTGCTGTTAAAGCATAATACTTTCTGGGGGGACCTTGGCTGCTTTCTTCCCATCTGTATTGCAACAGACCATCGTTCTTCAAACGGGTGAGAATGGGGTACAAAGTTCCCTCCACAACAATGAGTTTGGCATCTTTGAGACCTTGCAAAAGATCTGAAGGATAAGCCTCTCCTTTTTTCAAAATTGACAGAATACAATACTCCAGTATTCCCTTTCGCATTTGAGCCTTTGTATTTTCTATGTCCATTCTCGAATGTTTATGCCATGCAAAGATATGTACTTCATCCAGTACTATGTTATACAAAATACTGTTAAAAAAAAAGACGCCTTTTGGCGTCTTACTTTTTTTTCATTCCATCCTTATCCCCATTGACCAATTAAGCTTCTTGTGTTGTGCAAATTGGTAACTGACGGGTTTAATACCATAACCGGTATGGCTGCAGAATTGGTGATGACTTTTTGCTCAGCATCAGATCCAAAAGCATGAATCAATTTTTCATTGGCAAAATTCAAAATACAAATCATATCAACCTTATTCTTTTCCGCATGTTCAATGACCTGCTCTGCAAAGTTTCTGCTTCCACCCTCGGCCACCACAGAATGGTAAGCGATTCCTCGTTCTTCAAAATATCCTTCGGAGTAGGCCATATTGCGTTCCAACTGATTCCTCAAATACTCATCTGATTCATTGGGAATGATGATTTCCACTTTGGCTTTGAACTTTTCAGCGATGTCAGCGGTGTACTTGATCTTCTGCTTGGTCTCCTTGTGCAAATCCAGTGGAACCAAAATTTTCTTGACCACTGCATCAGACTTGGAATTGTCTTGGACCACAATAAATGGAGCCTTTGTATCGGTGATGACGCGCAAAGCATGACTGCCCACCAAATGCTGAAGCCCCTTCATGCCATGGGTACCCATGACCACCAAATCGCCTTTTTCTTCCTCTACCAAAGACGGAATATCATCAAAGATGCTACCCACTTTGAGGATGGGATTGGCTTTCACGGCGGTGTTTACATAGTGACGATGAATTTGCTCTTCGAGACTTTTCGTTGCTTCAGCTTCGTCACCGCCCTTTTTAAGAATGTGCAGAGCAAACACATCTGCCTGCAAGGTTTTCTTTAAAGAAATGGCATACGCCAGCGCTTTATCAGCGGTGGCAGTAAAATCGGTAGGAACAATTATTTTAAACATGCGTATTGTATTTTAATGCCACAAAGGCACAGTATAGACCATATCATCTTGTTGTTCAGGCGTAATCAACATCACAGGAATCTCAGCATCATTGTAAATCAATGCTTCTTCTTCAGCGCGAGGAAACAGGGTATAAAGATATTCATAAGAGAAATTAACCGCACAGATCAAATCCGCTTGGACAGCTGCAGCATGTCGAACAACCGCGTGGCTAAAATTGCTTCCTGATTCGACATGGTAAATTTCCCAACTCACCTCAGCTGATTGAAAGGTAGCCTCCACTTCCTTCAACAAAGTCTCGCTGTACAATTCACTATCCTGAGGAGGGGCAACCAAAAAAACTTTGGAGTCAAACATTTTTGCCAATTGAATAATGAAAGGGATTTCCTCCATTACCTGCGGACGAAAATTGATGGGAACCACCATGCGTTCGTATCCAGTGGGATGAACATCTCTTTCCTGAACAATCACAAATGGCAATTTGGACTGCGACACCACTTTAAGTGCTAAACTTCCAGTGACCTTTTGCCATCCGCGCATTCCGTGCGTTGGCATAACAACAAATTGACAAGACTCCCTACGGGCAATGATTCCAATTTGATCAACAAAATCACCCATTTCTACCAATGAGGACACCTCACCGGAATAAATTTCTCGCATGGATTGAACCCATTGTTTCATTTTCACCTCTGCCTCACCCCATTGACTGGCTTCTTTTATCAAATGCAACAAAATAACATGGGCGTTATTGGGTGCTGCGATCACAGCTGCGTGGTGGAGCGCAACCTTGCCCTCGATCATTAAATCACATGGAACCAAAATTCTGTGAATACCTTTCATTTTCATCGAGTAAAAATAAGCAACTTAGGCTATATCTGTTTTGATTAAATTTGTCTCCACAAGATGGAGGCGCTAAAACAATTTTATCAAGCACAATACCCGAAAATTATCGAGCAGTTGACCCATTCACTGGATAGCCGCTTTTCCTACCATGGGGTTCGTCACACCTTGGATGTGATTGAACAATCCATCACCATCGGTCAAGCACTCCAATGTTCTGAATCGGAATTGGAAATTCTTAAAATCGCAGCCCTTTTTCATGATTTAGGCTTTTTAAATATTCGCAAAGGACATGAAAAAGCCAGTGCTGAGATGTTTGTCCAAATTTGCAATAATGCCTTAAACGCTGACCTGCAACAAGAAATCGTCCAATGCATTCTGGCCACGACGATGCCGCAATCACCCAAAAGCAAGCTGGAGCAAATCATCTGCGATGCCGATTTGGACTACTTGGGCAGGGAAGATTTTCAATCCATCAGTCAAAATCTTTTTGATGAAATGATGGCCTGTGGTGAACTCAGCGATCAGAAAAAATGGGACGAAATTCAGGTTGTATTCTTAAACAACCACCATTTTCATACGGCTTTCAATCAAGCCCGAAGAGACCAACAGAAAAAAATTAATTTGAGCGAAATTCAGGCTAGACTTAATGGCTAGAAACCACTCTGTGTAGCATCATTTCACCTTTTCCTTTCAGCATAACTTGACCAACTGGCTCGATGATGAAGTCATTGGCGATGATGGAAGCGGTATAATCGGTAATGGTCACACGCATGCTGGTACCCGCGCTTTCTACGCGTGCAGCAATGTTGACATCGTCACCCATCACATCATAAATGAATCTGGTCTTGCCCACGATTCCAGCAATCACACTTCCTGAGTGCACACCAATACGGCAATTCCATTGTAAAGCTTGGCCGGCATTGCGTTGCTCCAGATACTGAATAAAACGCAGGCCAATATGTACCATTCGCGTTGCATGCTCCGGATCTTGGTCCAACACACCGGTAGCAGCCATATAGGCATCTCCAATGGTCTTGATTCTTGTCCCACCCAATTCAAAACAGATGTCGTCAAAGGCTGTGAAAATTTCAGTCAACTCATCAAACAACTTTTCAGGAGATAAGGTAGCGCTGATGCTGGTAAACCCGACAAAATCACAAAACAAAATAGAAACATTGGAACGTTTTTCTGGCAGATACTTTCCTTCATGAATCAATGCATGAATCACTTTCTCGGGAAGCAGAATGCGCAAGAGTTGTTCAGATTTTTTTCTTTCCGCTTGCAACTCCAGATGTGTCTTGATGCGGGCCTTAACGATGTCGGGATTAAAAGGTTTAACGATGAAATCCGCTCCACCTACTTGAAAGCCTTTGGTTTCATCGGCCACCTCATTTAATGCGGTTAAAAAGATGACAGGAATACTCTGCGTGGCTGGCATTCCCTTTAGCGCTTCACATACCTCAAACCCATTCATGCCGGGCATCATGATGTCCAACAATATCAAATCAGGCATCGGTGATTGCTGCGCAATTTCGATGGCCTTTTCACCGGATTTGGCTACCTTAATTCGATACAAATCTTTTAACAATGCCGAAAGCAGTTGCAGATTCTCTACAGAGTCATCAACAATCAATAATGTTGATTGCAATATATTGGTATTAACACTCATTTTTCAAAATTTCCAAGGCCGCGTCAAATTCAAAATCTTCCAAATTGGATTTGACCTCCTTAAGTACCAAAAGTTCCTTTTCACTGAGAAGATATGTTGAAAGCAAATTGTCACAAAAGTCAACCGATACGGTATCTTGTTCTTGCACCAAGTGTAACAATTCCGTCATGCCATATTTCCAATCTTCCTTGGTCATTTTTGGCTTAACGTGTTCCTGTTGCTTTTCATTGGGAAGATTTTTTTCAATATTCTTGATCAAACTGGACACTTGTTGCATGATCCATTCCAATTGCTTGGTCTGAGGGACATTCAGCAGTTTTCCTGACTCTTGACTCACCGCCTTTAATCCATGCGAGAGTGGATAAACCACACCATAAATTTCTTTGGCGCCAATGTTACCGCATACGCCTGCCAAGGTGTGCAATAGTGCAGCCAATTCAGCCAACTGATGGCGTTCCACCATCGGGCTCATGCGATGAGACAAATCGTTGTAATTTTTGACAAACGTTGCCAACAATTTTAGATAAGCCTCCTTTTTGCCACCGATTCGCCTCATGCCTTCTTCTGTATCCAAACCATCAATGATGATTTTGACATCTGAAGCTTGGGCACTGACAGCGGATCCTTTGGCATCCAACCCCTTCATGTATTTAAGAAGGGCTTGATAAAGAATGGGGGGATCAATGGGTTTGGTAATGTGGTCGTTCATACCCGCCGCGATACTTTTCTCCCGTTCTCCTTTCATGGCGTGAGCCGTCATGGCCACTATCGGAAGGGATTTGAAACGAACATCCTCTCGTATTTTTCGGGTGGCTGTTAATCCGTCCATTTCCGGCATTTGAATGTCCATTAAAACGGCATCAAAGGTCATGGCATGAACCTTTTCAACTGCCTCACGTCCATTTCTTGCAGTATGCACATCAATGTCTACATCCTTGAGCAACTCAACGGCCAGCTCCAAATTGATGTCGTTGTCTTCTACCAACAAAACTTTGGCTCCAGACAAGTGTGTCTTGAACTGTGATGTATCAAGAACCAATTCATTTTTATCATTGCCATTGGCTGTCTTTCCCTTGAGATGCAAAATGCTGTGCAGACTATCGTTCAAGGTAGAAATATTGATGGGCTTGAGCAGCACTCCATCCACCAATTTGTTCTTGGCGGCTTCTTTCACCGACTCCAATCCATAGGCGGTTACCATGAGGATTGAAGGGACTTCGAGTCCTTCTTTTGACTTTATCTCTCTTACCAACTGCAATCCGTCCATTCCAGGCATCTGCCAGTCTACTACCATTAGCGTAAGTGGTTCTGAGGAAACCTGCTCGGCTTCAAAAATCTCGATGGCTTCAAAAGCATCTTTGGCTACCAGAACATTGAATCCCATGGTGGAGAGCATTTCATGCAAGACCAATCTTGCCGTCTCGGAGTCATCCACCAACAAGGCCTTTTTACCGCGAAGCTCCATCTCACTTTCTTCCGAGAGCACAGATGCATTGCTCAAATTGAAGAACGCGTTAAAATGAAACTTGGAACCTTTTCCTGGAGTGCTTTCTACTGCCAGCTCTCCATCCATCATCTCCACAATTCTTCTGCAAATGACCAGACCCAATCCTGTCCCTCCAAACTTTCTGGTGGTGGACAAATCCGCTTGTTGAAAAGGAGAGAACAACCGTTTTACTTGTTCTTCACTGATGCCTATTCCAGTGTCTTCTATGGCAAAATGGATGATCACCCCATAGGGCAGTTGCTTCACGAGATTCGCACTCAATCGCACTTCACCCTTTTGGGTAAATTTGGCAGCATTGTCTGTTAAATTCAACAATACTTGACGCAAGCGAACACTATCCCCTAAAATAACGGGAGGAATGTTCTTGTCAATTTGCGTCACCAACTCTACTTCGTTCTTGCTCTGCAGTTTGACATTCACGGTATCGGAAACTTCTGAAATCAATTCATCCAAGAATAAATTGGTGTGTTCCAGCGTCAATTTTCCGGCTTCGATTTTGGAGAAATCCAAAATATCATCAATGATTCGAAGTAGGTTCTTGGCAGAGACTTCAATCTTTTGGTTGTAATCCCGCTGCTTCTCGTTGAGGTCCGTTTTCTTTAACAGATAACTCATCCCAATGATGGCATTCATCGGGGTTCTGATTTCATGGGACATATTGGCCAAGAATTCACTTTTCGCCGCATTGGCAGCGTCGGCGACTTCTCGCAACTTGGTCATTTCTACATAACGCGCATCGGATTCTGCCGTCTTCTTTTTGGCGATATCCAAGGCTTTACCTGCAAAAGAGGCAACTATGGCCAACACAATAGGAGCCAAATCCACGATCCACAGCGTGGGCGTATACATTTGTTGGGCCATCAAACCCAAGAATGTTATTTCACCATCTGTAAAATAACATTCCCACACAGAAGCGATAATGGGAAAAAGCATCCCAAATAAGAATCCATAAACAAAAAAGACCTTCTGGTCTTTTTTGAGTTTCTTACGTAACCACGCTACTGTCGGTGACAGCTCCGTCAAATTTTTCATGATTACATCTGCTTAATCATCTGCGCTGTAATGTTCAACTTTACTTCTTCGGATAAAGTAACACCACCATCTTCGGTTGCCGCATTCCACAACAAACCAAAATCTGAACGCATCACTACAGCAGACATTTCAAAACCAGCCTTTACCTGTCCCCAAGGATCGATAACAGATCCCGTGTACTCTGTATCCAAAGTCATGGTCTTGGTAACTCCTTTCAAAGTAAAATCACCGGTAAGTGCATATTTGTTGTTTCCTAGGGCTTTAAAAGAGGTAGACTTAAAAGTCAATTTCGGAAATTTCTCTACTTCAAAGAAATCACCTGACTTCAAGTGACCATCACGTTGTTCGTTTCGGGTATTCACAGAATCTACATCGGCCTCAAATGAAATCTCGGCATCAGAGAAATCTTTTTCTGAAGAATACATCTTGGCTTCAAAGCGGTCGAAAGTTCCAGAAACGTTGGTAATCATGACGTGACGTACTTTGAAAACGATTTCACTGTGAACAGGATCGATAACCCACAATTGTTTGCTCATGTTGTTTAATTTTTAGTTGTCCAAATATAACTTGAATAGGCGAAGTTTAGTTCTTCATCCATTGTTTTGTTGCTACACCGCTTTCATTTTGCATTCTGATCCAATACATTCCTTTGGACCATGAAGATGTTGAGACGTAATAGGGCAAAATTTGTTTTTGATAATGGGCAAGACATTGGCCAAAAGCATTGAAAATTTGAATATCACATTCCCCATTTTGTCCAGCAATGGTCAAACCATCGGTTCCTGGATTGGGGTAAAGCATAACCTCTGGCTTGGCGTGTTCGGATTGACCAATCACCACATCATCTCCAGTGAATAAGGCCAAACCTCCTCCACTCTGTCCCATGACCATATCCAAGGTACCATCGCCAGTAAAATCAGCCCATCCTATGCTAGAACGATCGCCTTCTCTTATGTCCTGAAAAGCTGAATCTACCAAGGTTCCCACTCCAACCGTTCCGGCCTCAAATTGATAATGATTGATGGTTCCCGTCTCATTTCCCAAATACAAATTCCACACCCCTTGATTGTCCTTTAATACAAATGGAACACTAAAGCCATCCAAGCCCAAGTAACTGGAAGCTTCCGCACCCGCCAATGTCTCCGTAACCAATGACCATTGCGGACTTTGAGTTGTGCCAATGTTCTTATAGTAATTCACATTACCCGCCTTTTCACCCAGAACCAAGTCCAACAAACCATCTGCATTGAGATCTAACAGTTGAGGAGTAGCACTTTGTCCAACATCAATGGCTGCACCATTGGCATCATTGATTATTTGCGCCGAACTAAATTGAGGTAGTGCATTGCTGCCGATATTGGTCATCCGAAAAACATTTCCATTGAGTTCACCCACCACCAAATCCCAGTCACCATCGCCATCCCAATCGCCCAAAGCGGGGTAAATGTTCTGCCAATTTTGAGCAGAGAGATTCAGCCAATCAAAATTGGACCAACGAAAAATCTGCGATCCATCCGCAAGGGTATCATTCAACAGCAGGTGCAATTTAGAGCGATTCAATAAAGTCTCACGATCAAAAAAACGTCCAGACAACACAATGTCCATGTCTCCATCCGCATCCACATCATATGGAACGGGGTGGGCACCGTGTCCCACATCTACCATCTGATTTTGAAGAAATGACATGGATTGAAAACTCCAATTGGGATTGGTCTGAGAACCTTGATTCACATACAAGCGAACGCCTTGAAGATCTTCGACGCCAAAAATGGCATTGGGAGCTGAGACCAAATCTGATATGCCATCATTGGTTACATCCACAAAGTAGGCGGCTGGAAACAAATACAAATCCACTGGAAAGGACTGCGGAAAATGATTGACCACTGCGGTTGCACTATCAGGACCTTGAGGGGTATCGGACAAATAGGCGGCCGCTAAATTGGATTCTGTCACATCTCCCAAGACAATGTCTTTGATGCCGTTGTTATCCAAATCAAACATGGAGATTGTTCCACCTGTATGACGCTGAGTACTTCTTGGATCAATGACATTCAAACTGCAATTGAATTGATCTCCGATGAACAATGAGAAACTTTCAGAAGACTCGGACACCATTCCAAAACAACGGTTGGCACAAATAAAATCTGCACTACCACAATTGTTGTTCTCCACTTGCATCGACTTATAAAAATACATCCCGGTGCTGGACTCCGTATTGGATACAATGTCCATGTCGCCGTCCATATCCAAATCTTCTATGGCCAGCATATCGATGCTCATCGAGTAGATGGGAGCTGTAAAGGGTCCACCTCCCAGATCATAAGATGAAATCAACATTTGACCATTGTTGAACATTTCGAAAGACAAACTCCCAGTGACTGCTGTTGTATTTAAGTACACCACGATACCCGATTGAAAATTGGTGTAAATGTCTGGGAAGCCATCGCAGTTAAAATCCCGTAAAATCGCCCAGTTGGTCATACTGGGAAAGGCATTCTGATATTGAGGTGCATGATACCAATAGGATTGCCCCTGGACATCTGAAGTCTGAAGAAAGGTTAATACCCGATTGGCTTGACGATCAAAAGCAAACAAATCCAATACGCCATCTTGGTTGAGATCGATATTGGAAAACTGGGGCGCATTCAATCCACCTGCCCATGCATTGGCAATGAAATAATTGTCAATTTTCACGGGTATGTTGTCATTTCGCTGAAGCCACTGAGCGTGGCCAAGGGACCATTCCAAAAACAAAAAAACAAAGGCGCAAATTCTCTTGTACATTCATCGAAATTAATGACATCTTTGCAAAAAAAGGAATAAGATGGAAAATTTATGGTTGGTAATCCCAGTGATGGTCACAGCCGTCGGCATCACGTGGTTTTTGAATAAGGAATGGAAGCAAGTGGCCATGCGCAAGGAACGTCAAATGACCCAGCGCACCAAGCACAAATTGTTTATCCCCTTGAAACTTTCTGCCTTGGAAAGATTGACCATTATGTTGGAGCGAACCAAACCCACCCATTTGATTTTAAGACAACCTGTGAATCAAATCACCGCTACGCAATTGCAGCATGAATTGATGCGCAATATCCGTGAAGAGTATGACCACAACATGGGACTGCAAATTTATGTCACCGCGGCAACATGGACCAGTGTTCAATTGGCCAAGGACAGTACCATTGAATTAATCAAAGCCGCCTTTCAGCACGTAGGCTTAGAAGCCAACGCCATGGAATTGAGCAACGTAATTTTTCAGTTAGAAGCTGAGACCAAAAACAGCGTCATTCAAATTGCTTTGGACAAACTGAAAGAGGAAACAATACAGTTGATGTAATTAGGCGTTGCGCTGAATACAATTCAAATCTTCGAAGGCCATTTTTAAACGATTGACAAAGGTCTTTTCACCTTCACGCAACCAAACCCTTGGATCATAGAACTTCTTGTTGGGTTTATCCGCTCCTTCTGGATTGCCTATTTGCGCTTGCAAATAAGCCGACTTGTTGGCCATGTAATCGCGGATACCTTCCGTATAAGCCCATTGCATATCTGTATCAATGTTCATCTTGATGGCGCCATAACTGATGGCTTCTCTGATCTCTTCACGCGTTGAACCGCTTCCACCATGGAATACAAAATGGATGGGTTTTTCTACCGTATTGAATTTTTCTTGAATGTATTTCTGAGAATTGTTGAGGATGACGGGTTGCAACTTGACATTGCCCGGCTTGTACACGCCATGAACATTTCCAAAAGCAGCAGCAACAGTAAAACGATGACTCACTTTCTTCATGTGTTCGTAGGCATACGCTACTTCCTCTGGTTGCGTGTACAACTTGCTGCTGTCCACGTCTGAGTTGTCTACGCCATCTTCTTCTCCACCGGTAACACCCAATTCAATTTCTAGGGTGATGCCCATTTTATTCATGCGCTCAAAATATTGAACAGACAACTCGATATTTTCTTGCAATGACTCTTCTGAAAAGTCCAACATGTGGGATGAGAACAATGATTTACCTGTGCGCTCAAAAAAAGCAGCACCGTGATCCAACATGCCATCCATCCAAGGCAATAAGTTTTTTGCGCAATGATCGGTATGGATAATCACTGGCACTTGATACAACGCTGCCATTTGATGGATATGATGCGCCCCACTCACAGAACCAGCGATGGCTGCTTGTTGATCAGCATTGGATAAACCCTTGCCCGCATAAAATGCACCGCCGCCATTGCTAAACTGAATGATCACAGGAGAATTCACCTCTCGCGCGGTTTCCAAAACAGCATTGACACTGTTGGTACCGATCACGTTTACCGCAGGGATGGCATATCCTCTGTCCTTGGCATCGTTTAATAAATCTGTAACTTGATCTCCGGTGAGAACTCCTGGTTGAAAGCGCATGATATTGTGGTTTATTCCAACAAAAATAAGCAAACCTGCTATAGCGACAAAAGTTGTAAAGCCTTATTTCTGTTTCGCTCCACCAAAAAAGAATCTGCCAATTTCATTCTGTTGTCCCAATCGTAAATTCTCGATTTGATTGCCGTGAGAAAAGCCAACTTATCGTCTTCTAATTCAAACTGATTCATGAGCTTGAGCCACTGATCCACGGAACAACAAGAGCCTGCAGACAACATGGCAATGGTTTGAAGTTTCTGGGATGACATCAGATTGGACTGCACTTCGCCGCTAAAAACTTGCCACTGGTCCTCGCGCATGGGTTCGTCACAAAGCTTCGAACCTGCATATATTGGATCCAAAGCAACCACTTCCGCGTATTGCGTGGTATCCAAGTTCCAAGTGTTCTCTCCTGAAAGTTGCCACTTCCAAACATTCTTGACTTGTTGCAAGGCAAATTGTTGGTGATATCCTGCCTTGTAATTGAGTGTTTGCGCCACTGAATCACCATCGGCCAAGAGGGTCACCAATTGAAACTTTTTCTCTTTTGTCTCCCAATCAAAACCTATCCGGTAACAGGGCAATTGATTCACCAAATGACCGTTGACTTTTAATACAAAAGAAACAGGGGATTGAAAATCAACCCGCATTTGCGCCATCAATGATGTTGAAAGCAATCCTACCACAAACACCAAAAACCATCTACAATAACTCATGACTCCAACCAATTGATTTCCTTTTTCAATGCATCCAATGTCTCCTTCTCCGGACTTCCGTGGGCGGGAATAAAGTTGTATTTCCAAGAAGCGTATTCGGGTAGGCTCATGAGGATGGACTCAATGCGCCCTCCGGTCTCCAATCCAAATCGGGTTCCCCGATCGTACACCAAGTTAAACTCAACATATCTGCCTCGGCGCATCAATTGCCATTCTTTTTGCTCGGCAGTGAAAGGCATGGCTTTATACTTGTTCATCAAGGGTACATATACCTGCACAAAAGTTTTGGTCAAATCCAAGGCGTACTGCATCAATACATCATGGCTATATTTCCCGTCTGCTGGTTTTAGATAATCATAAAATATCCCGCCAACTCCGCGTGTTTCTTGTCGATGTTGATTGAAGAAATAATCATCTGCCCATTTCTTCTGTGCTGGATAAAAATCTTGGTCATACCGATCACAAACATGCTTGAGCGCTTGGTGAAAATTCCTGGCATCCTCCTTCACGACATAGATTGGCGTGAGGTCAATGCCTCCTCCAAACCAAGCGTCTCCGCCATTGGTTTCAAAATAGCGCACATTCATGTGAATGATGGGGATCAATGGAGATGAGGGGTGCAGAACAATGGAAATACCTGTGGCAAAAAAATGAGTGGCCTCCGCAGACACATGATTTTTCATAAAACCAGGAATCAATCCCTCGACTGCACTAAAATTCACCCCTCCTTTCTCCAACACTTGGCCGTGTTGAATAACCCTGGTGATTCCACCACCACCCGAGTCGTGATTCCACAACTCCTCACTGAATTTACCCAATCCATCCTCCGCCTCCAAAGCCTGACAAATGGAACGCTGCGCCTCTTGAAAGGCCAATTTAATTTTGTCTTTAAAAACCATATTACTTCACTCTAATCACCACTCCTTGATGCGATTCCATGATGACCACACCAACATTTTCAAAACCATTTCCTCTTCCTACCTGGACCAAGTCAATGTTGCAAAAAAGACCATTGCTCAACATGTCATTGGACAACAAATCCATTTTACCCATGGCTTGTTGTTGAACAAAAGACTTCAAAATATCATGACCACAAAAAGAGTATTCCGTGGGATGGGTAAAATACGCTTTGTGGTATTGCTTGATCCATTGGGCAACATCTGGATCTTCTGATTCAGTTTGCGCCGATTTGGTAAAGGTGAATTTAAGCTTATTCTTGGTCTCTCCTTCTGCATCCCCCTCTGACAAATGGTCCACCCATTCTGACATCCCCAGCACCCATGTGCGCTGAAGCAAATGACTTTTGCCATTGAACTTTCTGGCAATCTCAGGAGATTGAGAAGGGATTACGACCACCATAGAATCCATCTGACTCGCACGAGCCGTAAGCAATGAATCCAAGTTATTGGAAACTTTTAAATTCTTTGCCCCTGATTTTAAGTAGCGCACACGAAAGGCTTCTGATCTCTTTTTTTCGGCTTCTGTTTTCCCAGCATAAAGAAAGACAGGAACAGCATTGGATTTCTTTTCCAAAACATACCTTGCTGTGGCGCCCCATTGCGAAACATCACTTGGAAATGCCTTGATAACCCGCTCATTGCCCATTAAAATTTTATTGCTGATGGGGACAGGACATACCACCCAAATGTTCCGCTTCTTGGCCCATGGCGCCAATGCTTCCAACGACTCCTTGAATAGTGGACCAATGATCAAATCCGCATCGTTGAGCCGGTTGCCCTGTGTCCACTGTTTGATGAGCTCTACATTGTCATAAAAGTCAACCACCTCAATCTCTACCTTCATACCTGACTTTTCCATTTCCTCTTCGGTCAATAGCATTCCACGGTACAACTCCAGAGCTGTTTGTCGTATCACCTTTTGCCTTTGGGTAATGGTTGAATCCGGCACACCTGATAGAAAAGGAAGCAGCAAGTAAACCTTGAACTTGCCTTCTGAAGTCTTGGGCGCCACTTGAAAGGCTTGCTGAGCAGGGGCTTTGGACGAAATGCGCACTTTTTGATTGATGCTCAACCCGTTTTCTGTTCCTGGATTCAATCCATAAAACTCATCCACCTTCAATTTGTATTTCTGCGAAATGCTGTAGGCCGTTTCACCGGGTTGTACCAAATGATAACCTGAGGCGACATTCAAATTGGCATTGGCTCGATCTGGCACCACCAACTGATCAGAGGGATTGGGCATCCCACTTCCACCCTTTCTAATTTTCAATGTTTGACCCAACTGAACCCCTTCTGCCGATAGGTTATTGGTCTTTTGAATTTCCTTAATCCCCACATTGTACAATTTGGAAATGCTGTACAAGGTTTGGCCGCTCTCGACTTTGTGCATGTAATAATCAACGCCATCTATTTTTTGAACGGGCGCCGTGATTTGCGACCACAGTTGATTAGAACAAAATATCAAGACCAGCAGTAGGTATCTCATGAGGTAAAAGTAATGATTTCTATTGGACAAATATCATTCCCATTCAATCGTCGCGGGTGGCTTGGAACTGATGTCATACACCACACGGTTAATGCCCTTGACTTGGTTGATGATATCATTGCTCACCTTGGCCAGCAAGGAATAAGGCAAATCGACCCAATCCGCGGTCATGCCGTCTGTACTCGAAACAGCGCGCAAAGCAACGGCTTGCTCATAGGTACGCTCATCGCCCATCACCCCCACACTTTTCACGGGCAATAAAATCACACCTGCTTGCCAAACCTTGTCGTACCAACCCTCTGCCTTGAGTGCGTTGATGAAAATGGCATCGGCTTGTTGCAATAAACTCACTTTTTCAGGCGTAATGTCACCCAAAATTCTAATGCCCAATCCGGGACCTGGGAAAGGGTGACGGGCCAACAAATGCGCTGCGATTCCCAAACTCGCCCCTACCCGTCTCACCTCATCCTTGAACAAAGAACGCAGCGGTTCCACTACTTGTAATTTCATGTAATCAGGAAGTCCGCCAACGTTGTGGTGGCTCTTGATGGTTTGCGATGGACCGCCTGCAGCACTCACACTCTCAATCACATCTGGATAAATGGTGCCCTGACCCAACCATTTGGCGTTTTCTACTTTTTTGGATTCCTCATCAAATACATCAATGAATGTTTTTCCAATGGCTTTGCGCTTGGCTTCTGGATCATCCAATCCTTTCAGTGCTGCGTAAAATTGGTCTGCCGCTCTGACCCCTTTGATGTTCAATCCCATGTGCTCATAATCGGCCAACACTTGGTCAAACTCATCCTTGCGCAGCAATCCGTTATCCACAAAAATGCAATGCAAACGACTGCCAATGGCCTGATGTAAAATCACCGCAGCGACGGTAGAGTCTACCCCACCGCTCAATCCAAGAATGACATGATCATCACCCAATTTGTTTTTTAATTCAACAATGGTTTCTTCCACAAATGCGGCGGGTGTCCAATCCCCTGTGCATCCACAAATGTCCTTCACAAAATTCTTCAGCAACTGAGTTCCCTCAGAGCTGTGGTATACTTCAGGATGAAACTGCACCCCAAAATGTGGACGGTCTTTCAATTGATAACCGGCAAAGCGAACATCACCTGTACTACAAAGTACCAATGCTTCAGAACCAGCCGACTCAATGGTATCGCCATGCGACATCCATACTTGGCTATTCAACGAAATGCCTTGCATCAAGACATTGTTTGTGTCTACCTCATTCAACAAAGCCCTGCCGTATTCACGGTGGGTGGAACGAACCACGGCTCCTTCATTTTGAATGGCCATCAGTTGTGCGCCATAACAAATTCCCAATACTGGATACTTTGAATAAATTTCATTTAGATCAGGCATGGGTGCTCCTTCTTGATGAACAGAAAAAGGACTTCCGGATAAGATTACCCCTTTGACTTGTGCGGAAATTTCGGGAATTTTATTCCAAGGATGAATTTCACAATACACATTCAATTCGCGCAAACGACGCGCAATCAATTGGGTTACTTGGGAACCAAAATCAAGAATTAAAATTTGTTGATGCATGCGCAAAGGTAGTCCTTTACCGCAATACCTTCGCAAGATGAACATCGATAAATTTCAGGATTTAAAAATCATTTTGGCCTCACAATCTCCCCGAAGAAGGGAGTTGCTCCAATCCATGGGACTGCAGTTTGAATCCATTGGATTGGACATCAATGAGGATTTTCCGCTATCCTTGAAAGAACATGAAATCCCTGTTTATTTGTCGCAAAAAAAAGCAGCCGCATTGGAGAATGCGTATGATGCAGAGACCATCATCATTACTGCGGATACCATAGTTTGGCACAACCAAGCAGCGCTCAACAAACCCATCAACAGGGAAGAAGCGATACAAATGTTACGTCAACTCAACGGGCAATGGCATACGGTATTCACTGGAGTGACGGTCCAGCAAGGAAATCAAACCCTCTCCAAATGGGACAGTACACAAGTCAAATTTGTCCAAATGGATGAGCAGTGGTTGGATTACTATGTTGACCACTATCACCCCATGGACAAGGCGGGAAGCTATGGAGCGCAGGACTTCTGGGGATTGGTGGCGATTGAAGAGTTGAAGGGATCGTACTACAACGTCATGGGCTTACCCACGCATTTGGTTTTTCAAATGCTCGCAGAAATCATACAAAAAGTAGAACAAAGCCAGCAGTAGCCAAAATCATCCACAATTTCATCAATCGCGCAATGCGCTTATAATCTGCAGGCTCTTTGGCGATCCAGGTTGGAAACCAACCTATGAATCCTGGGATGACCATCAAATTGAGCGCAATCCGTTGACCCGGGTTGACCATAAACAAGTGAAACACCATCACGCTAACAAGCAATCCCAACCAAGCCCATTTCACCACCATCGATGCCGCGCCAATCCCTTTGACCAAAGCAATACTGCGGTATTGACCAACAGCATCACCCTGAACATCTTGTATGTCTTTGACCACTTCGCGGATCCAATTGGAGATAAAGGAAAAAAACACCATCGCCCAAACCATGGAATACAAAGAGGTTGGAACAAGATCCATCAATGCCCACCAAGGCAGACAAGCCACAATGGCGGCAACCAGCACATTACCCAAAATCACGGTGCGTTTAAAAAAAGGAGTATAGACCAACAGCGCAAAAATCAAGATCAAAGTCATCAACCAATAAAAGTGATTGTGGTAAACATGACTCAGAAAAAAAGAAAAGACCAAGGCCAAAGCGCTAAGCAAGATATGGATAAGAATGGCCCTTTTGCCGGTTAAATGGACGCCTACAATCTGCTCCTTTGGCTTGTTGATGGCGTCTGCGCGTTGGTCAAAGTAATCGTTGATGACATAACCACCTGCAGCAACCAAGACCAATACCAAGGCCTTGAGCACAATCAAGGCTGATTCGAAAGACCACCCATTGAGCGGTGTTTTCACCAACCACTGAAGAACCACAACAGTTATACCTATGATTATCAGATTAATAGGACGGGTTATTCGTAAATAATTCAACATGTTGATGAAATCATGAACAAATTAAACCCAAAATTGGTTGTAAGGCTTACTTTTGCAACGCGAAAATTTGTGGGTATGGAAGAAAATGCAACCAAAAAAATATTGATCCTGGGTAAACACCAATACATGGTGGACAATATCCAATCGATTTTGGAGAAAGGCGGATTCTCAGTGGTGGGTTATGCATCTGTGGATCAAATCATCGAGGAGTACAAGTCAGAAACCTTGGACATGATTGTTTTCACTGGAGCGGTGAGCCCATCAGATGAAAGTGAATTGATCAATTGGAAAAACGAGCAATTCCCCACAGCATTAATCTTCGAACACCATGGCGGACCTGCCACTGTTCTTGAGGAAGTGCAATCCAAATTCTCAGCCCAATAAGCTTTTCGATTTTATTACTTCAGCTTTTCCTTCTTTCCAAATGGCATAGGTAAAACCGGGGTGGACACTGTATGCGCCCACTTCACCCGACGCATTGCAAGCCAAAAAGCAAGCCTGGTAATCTTCCACTTTTAATATTCCTGGAGTATTGATTTTCACCAAGCGCTGGATGGCCTCTTCACAAGCGGCCTGAGGGGACATTCCCTGACGCATCAACTCGACAATCAAAAAAGAAGAACACGAACGCAGGATGGTTTCTCCTAATCCAGTAGCAGTAGCCGCACCAACCTCATTGTCTACATACAAACCAGAACCGATGATGGGTGAATCCCCTACTCGACCCCGCATCTTAAACGCCAAGCCACTCGTGGTGCAAGCCCCACTCAAATCGCCTTGTGCGTCCATGGCCAAAATACCAATGGTATCATGGTTCTCAATATTGATGACCGGTTTGTATTCACTCTTCACCAACCATTCTTTCCAAGCCTTTACCGCTTCCGGATTTTTATATGTATCCAATTCAAATCCATTGTTCACCGCAAACTGCTGTGCTCCTTCCCCCACCAACACCACGTGGGGTGTCTTTTCCATGATGGCCCGAGCCACAGAAACTGGATGCTTGATTTGTTCTAAAAAACAAACCGATCCCGCCTTGCCATGATGATCCATGATGCATGCATCCAACGTGGTGTGACCATCCCGATCGGGAAACCCTCCTAATCCAATGGACAACTCACTCAAATCATCCTCCATTCTTCGGCCAGCGGCTTCTACCATGTCCACTGCCTTACCCCCTTTTTGAAATGATTCCGCTGCAGCTTCATTGGCTTTTAAACCAAAATTCCAAGTACTCAATACCAAGCCTTTTTGATAGCGTTTCTTGGAAGAATTTGGTTTCCGTTCTAGACCTTTAAAGCTTAAAAAAGGAAGCGCCCCCAGAGCTGGAAGCGCTTTTAAAAAATTTCTTCTTGATTTCATTATTGTATGCAGAGATGAATGCTTTGAACCCCATATTGGTGCTGAATTTGCACCACATAAACACCGGCAGGAAATTCATTCGCATCAAAAAATATTTGTTTCTCACCAATCGCAGCTGATCCATTGAAAAGATTGGCCACCTTCCTTCCAGTCATGTCCATCAAATCCACTTGATAGTCTGAGGTAAATGGTGCATTCCAACGCAGACAAGTGATGGCTGAGGCAGGATTGGGAAACAACTTGGTTTCCAAAACTGGCTGTATATCCCGCACAGCATTCACCCCCACAATTGTGAAGTCCCAATAACCAGCTGGCGCTGCAATGGGACGAACCTGAACCTTGCCAGAAACTGCCTCACCTTGCACATAATATTGCACGGTTGTACCAACCGCTTGCGCCGGGATAAATCCCTGCCAATTTCCGTTGCCTACATTTACCATGTCTACCACATTGTACGTTGTATTTCCTAACAACCTCCAATACAATTGGGCACTGGCAATTCCAGATCGGTGACTGATATATGCGGTCACGTTGTAAGGATTTTGATCGTTGTCTGTATCCTGCAAAGACTGATGGGTAATCAACATGGGATCTTCCACCCCAACGCTGTGCGTGATGCAATGAATGGCGCCACTTTGGCTGATGATATTGGATGCATTGTCGTCACAATCGATGCCCACGATGTTGTAACCAGGCATGGTTTCATGCCAAATTCTGAGTGCTGTGGTGTCCACCTCTTGGCGATACAAAGGCAAAATAATGGTCTTGTTCACAAAGACAGCGTTGGTGAATGTCCTGTATGAAGCGCCCGTACTGGGCCATGTTCCATTGGTAGCGCCAGGCATGGGAATGCGAACAATGTGGTAAGGAGTTCCCCAAACCGAATTGTAGTTGCTCAAAACATACTCGATGTTGGCGTTGATTTGCGGACCATCAGAAACCCCGTCTGGATACTCCCCTACCAATAAAGTCTCTTCATCCAACAACTTCATGTGCATGTCGGTGTGGTGAATCCCATCATAGGGAAGGGTGTTCATTTTGATGTATCGGTCAATACCCAAATAGTCTGCAACGATTCCATCAATTTGGGTTTCTGTTTTTGCAGAAACGCCGTAAGGATTTCCAGCAATGTTCTCTTGTAAAATCAATTTACTCGCAAAGGCTGTTCCCTGACCATCCACCATCCAATTGCCTCCCGTATTGACCAAGTCATTGGGCGCAACGGTCATGGTGTGCAAAGGGATGTTTAACTCTGTTGCGATACAAGCCGGCGAAGCATCATCGTTGGGTCGCGTTGGACGATTGTAAATCCAATCCACCAATACCAGACTATCTACTTCGTTTTTGTACACCGTATTCCCAGCATAATCCCTCATCCAAATCGAATCGAAATTGCAAGACAGGATGGTGACATTGTTCAAGTCAGGTAAGGCGGCCCCACCTTGACTGGACAACAAATAATCTTGGGTGGCCTGAACATCTTCCGATAAAATAATCACCCGGGTTTCCAATTTGGCAGCGGCTACAATGGATTTTAAAATATTGGTATAGCCTGTCCAAGCGATGGTCAAGCATTGAATTTCCTCCCACTCAGCAGCACTGCGAACGTGGCTCCCTACAGGAGGAGTGGTGATGCCATTGGGCAAAACATCCGGAGTAACCTCTCCCGATTTAACCAGCTGCCATTCTTGATCCGTAAATCCATTGGGCAATTGCTGCGCTTCAGCAGTAGTATTTAAAAACAACACGGCCAAAAGGCCAAAAATTAGTTTACGCTTCATCGTTTTGTCGTTGATTTAGTAAATATAATCCAAAGTGTTTTGTACAAAAGGTTCGACATACAAACTGTCAAAATATTGCAAAGGTCCTGAAGGGCCATTGGAATTGATTTGATATTTGATCCATCTTCCACCCGCAGCATAACAGACATGGGAATACTCCTGACTTCCGCCAATCTCTATCAATCCCAAATCATCGCAATTGCATTGGTCTTGATTGGAGTAAATCTGTAAGCTGATGTTGGCCGATGGATCGGTTGTTTTTAAATACACCAAAACAGTAGACATGGGAGTAAGGTTGACATAACGCTGCAAGGTCTCTCCCACTTGAAAGTCGTCAGGATTCACGGCCACTACCTCAGTGAAATAATCGGGATGAGAGACTTCCAGTTGAAGGGCTGCATAACTGTCGCGTTCAAAATGAACGTTGGCATTTCCTGAACCATCCGTGGAGGAAGCCGCAACATCGGTCCAAACATCATTGTAAACGCCTGAAGAGAGCTTTTTACCCTGTAGTTTTATCTCTGCACCCGACAAGGCATTCAACCCCAAATCTTCTTTGACATTCACGGTGAGTGACCAATGGTTGTCCTTCTCTTTGCAGGCTGAAAACAACATGAGCACTAGCCCAAATAACATCCATTTTTTCATTTCACTTTGGATTTAAAATGATCGTAAAAACTCAAAACACGGTGCACAAAATGATAGGTCTCATGGCAACGACAATATCCGCTTTTCACACCCGGAAGCGTGTAGTATTCTTTTTGCGCTTTCAACAACAAGTCGTTCTCCACGTGATTGAACCACAAGGAATCTGGCGTCTTATTGTATTGAGCAATTTCTATCGCATCCAGAACATGGCCCAATCCTGCATTGTAGGCGGCCAAAACAAATTTCATCCGCTCTTCTTTGTTCCGAACCCTTTTGGCCAATGCCTTATCCAATTGTTTGATCAACAAAGCTCCCGCTTGAATATTACCAGCAACTGAATCCGTGCTGTCACAACCATATTTCATTGCTGTTTCCGGCATCAATTGCATCAAGCCAAATGCACCGTGGCGAGATACGACCGAAGGATCAAAATTGGATTCCTGATAACACAATGCCGCCAGCAAACGCCAATCCCAATCAATCGACTTGGCTGCCTCCTTGAAGTAACCATCAAAAGTTGAAATCTGATTCCCCTTGATCTTGGGCATGGTTACATCGGAATGAAACAAGGCTACGTGGGTGGTGTTGGATTTGAAATACTCCTTACGCAAATCTTTGATCAGCCATTGCACCCGTTCTTTGGCAAGCCATTCGTTGATTTTGTCTTTTAAAACAATGGCATTCTTCCTCACCACCCATGCAATGGGCTCCGGGACAGTGATGGACAAATCAAATTGGATATTCGGATAATCTTCACTCAGAATACCAGCCAAACTTGCATCGGTCACGGTCGCCTCTATTTTTCCTTCAGCAACCAGGCGAACCAAATCATCGGTAGAATATTTTCCTGGTGCGGTCAAAATGGACCAAGATTTACCTGATGCTTGTTCCATTGCTTTTAGACGACTGTGAAAAGTGGAATACGCATGAACACTGATGGACAAAGAATCCAATGACGCGGTATCCTGAACACAGGCGTATTTTTCCTTTAGGTCTCTTGATGCCCAGCGCTGAACCAATACTTGCTTGGTGGTGTACAAGGGGGTGCAAAAGGAAACGATGGAGTCTCGCTCAGCTGTTTGAGTGATGTTAGAGGCAATAATGTCCGCCTTGCCAGCATTCAAATCATGGAACATGGAATCCACATTGTCCATTACTTTAAAAACCGGGGTAATGTGGTGGGCTTCGCAAAACGTTTTGATCAACTCGTAATCAAATCCCCTTTGCTCGTCCCGGTAATTGAAATAGGTGGAAGCGCTGTTTTCGATGAGGACAATCAGGGAATCTTTGGCGACAATTTGATCCCAATCCCGCACGAAGACGGGCTTGCTTTTTTCTCTGCAAGCAGACAACAAAAGAAAGATCAGGGCAATACCGATACACCGCCAAGGTTTCATGCCCCTAAGGTAACGCTTTTCGCCATGAAAGTTTACGTATTTTTACCGCTGACTTATGACACTGATCAAATCTATTTCCGGAATTCGCGGAACCATTGGAGGCATGCCAGGCGACAATTTGACGCCCTTGGACGTCGTGAAATACGCTGCTTCTTTCTGTGCTGTTCATCAAGCACAATTGAATAAAAAAGACATCACCATCGTCATTGGCCGTGATGCGCGCATCTCTGGTGAGATGATTGCCACATTGGCTGCGCAAACGCTCATAGGCATGGGCGCCAAAGTCATCGACTTGGGATTGAGCACCACTCCCACAGTAGAAATGGCGGTGACGCATTACCAAGCGGATGCCGGCATCATCCTCACCGCCAGCCACAATCCAGCACAATGGAATGCCTTAAAACTGTTGAACAGCCAAGGAGAGTTCATCTCTGCTGCCTTGGGTCAACAGGTATTGGAATGGGCTGAAAAAGGAGTTGATTTTGCCGAAGTGAATCAATTGGGAAGCATTCAAAAAGAAACCGATTGGAGCTACCACCTCGATGCCATTTTAAAACACCCATTGGTAAAAAAGACAACCATTGCAAATAAGCATTTCAAAGTGGTGGTTGATGGCATCAATTCTTCGGGATCGATTTTCATTCCTGAATTGCTGCGCGCCTTGGGTGTCGAACACATCACCGTTTTGAATGCAGAGCCCAACGGACGCTTTGCCCACAATCCAGAGCCCTTGGCTGAACACCTGGTAGAAACCTGCCAAGTCATTCGCGAACAAGGCGCCGATTTGGGAATCGTTGTGGATCCCGATGTGGATCGTTTGGCTTTCATCGACGAGCAAGGTGTTTTGTTTGGAGAAGAATATACATTGGTCGCCATTGCCGACTATGTCCTAAAATACAACAAAGGAAATACTGTTTCCAACCTCAGCTCCACACGCGCCTTGCGCGATGTAACCGTTAAGCACGGAGGCGAATACCACGCATCGGCTGTTGGCGAGGTGAATGTTGTCGAAAAAATGAAAGCGGTCAACGCGGTAATTGGCGGAGAAGGCAATGGCGGAATCATCGTTCCCGAATTGCATTATGGACGCGATGCCTTGATAGGGATTGCCCTATTCCTTTCACATTGTGCAGAAATGAATCTGCCCTTGTCTGAATTGAAAAAAACATATCCCGCTTATTACATGGGCAAGAAGAAAGTAGATTTGGATCCCAGCAAGCCATCCGAAAAAATATTGGCCGCTTTGACGGCCAAGTTTGAGCATGAGAACATCAACACCATTGACGGATTAAAAATTGACTTTCCGGACTACTGGGTGCATTTGCGCCGCAGCAACACCGAGCCCATCATTCGCATTTATACCGAAGCAGGCACACAAGAAATGGCCGATGCCAAAGCCGAGCAATGGATCCAAGAAATCAACGACATTTCGATCGCATGAAAAGCATTTATTTAGACAACGCGGCCACCACGCCGCTGGCACCAGAAGTATTTGAGGCGATGACGCCTTACTTGAGAGATCACTTTGGCAATCCATCATCCAGCCACCATTTGGGACGTGTTACCAAGTCGGCCATTGAAACCGCGCGCCGCACCATTGCCAAGGCTTTGAACTGCCAACCTGGGGAGATCTATTTCACCAGTGGAGGAACAGAAGCCGACAATTTGGCGATGCACGCTGCCGTCCGGGATTTGGGATGTGAGCACATCATCACCACCCCCATTGAGCACAGTGCCATTGTAAAAACCGCGGAGCTATTGGATCAGCAAGGAAAAGCGAAGCTGCATTACGTTCACTTAAAAGACAACGGCGATGTGGATTTGGTTCATTTGGAAGAGCTTTTAAAAGCGCATCCCAAAAGTTACGTCACCTTGATGCATGGCAACAATGAGATTGCGAATCTCTTGCCCTTGCAAGCAGTAGCGGAGATGTGTCAGAAGTACCATGCCATTTTCCACAGTGACACCGTTCAAACAATGGGACATTACGCCTTTGATTTGCAGCGGACACCCGTAATGATGTTGAATGCAGCGGCGCACAAGTTTCACGGGCCCAAGGGAGTGGGATTCATTTACATCAATAAAAGTTTGAAGCTCAACGCCGACATCACAGGAGGCGGGCAAGAGCGTGGATTGCGAGGAGGAACGGAGAATATCTCGGGCATCATGGGCTTGGCCAAAGCCATCGAACTGGCTTACTCGCATTTGGAGGAGCACAAGCAGCACATCAGTGCGATGAAGCAATACATGAAAACGCGCTTACAGGAAACCTTTCCCGACATTGTCTTTAATGGCAACAGCGCATCGGCGGACAGTTTGTACACCGTGTTGAACTGCACCTTTCCGGCGCACAGCAACAGCGACATGTTTTTGTTCTTGTTGGATTTGGAAGGCATCTGCGCATCGGGCGGCAGTGCTTGCAGCAGTGGAGCTACCAAGGGGTCGCACGTCCTCACAGCCATTGACGCATTAAGACCAGGACAGGCGAGTGTGAGATTTTCGTTTGGAAGATATACGACGAAGGATGAGATAGATCACACAATGGTCATTTTGGAGAAGTTGATGAAAGGGTGAGACATTTCCCCTCCTACCACGCAGTGGAGAGGAGGGGTGTCCAGACGAGCGTCAGCGCTGTCTGGACGGGGTGGTCTAATGATGCCATCGCCAGATTCAAGAAGACGAATGAGCCCGATTATTTGGTTGCTGGATCAAAATATATGTACCTTATATGAAATTTGACATTTTGAAATTCGTTTTTGATCTTTGTAAAATAAAACAACAACACTTTTCAATCGCAATCAAAATGAAACCCATATCCGTTCAAACCAAAGACAACTGGAAACTCGTTGTGGTTTTTGACAACCAAGTGAGCAAAGAGTTGGATTGTGCTGCATTGTTACAATATCCGGCCTTTGCGCCATTGAAGGATGTGCAATTGTTCAAAAAGGCATTCATTGATCACAACACTGTCTGTTGGCCGGGAAATCTGGATTTGAATCCTGATTGGGTTTTGGCATAAGGATGTGCGCAATTACTCCATTGCATTAAAATCATACAAGAAATTGGGGCAGCAATCAAAGCCGTTGGGCTGCGCACGTTGAGGTAGTGAGGTAGTATCTATTTATTCTTTCCAATGTAAAGATATCAAAATCCGAGAATGATTCTCCCGCAGAATTCACTAATTTGGTGAAATGAAAATGCCCCTTCTACTCTCCTTGCTTTTGTACACTACGACAATTTTTGCCCAGCAAAAACAAAAAATAAATGGCGTCTATTCCATGGTGCTGCCCCGACATCTTTCCATGGAACAGGCCGAACAAAAATGCATCGAGCAAGCCCGCCTGCAAGCCCTGGGCAACGCCTTCGGCTACCGGGTGTCTGAAGTTACCGTGAACCGGGTCAAAGAATCCAATCGCACCATGCAGGAAGATTTTCAAACCATCGCCCAAACGCAAGTGCAAGGGGAATGGATCAGCGATACCGAGCCGCCCAAAGTGCAATGGTCCTGCAACAACAACCAACTGTCCATTTCCACACAAGTGATGGGTGAAGCCCTCGGATTTCCTGATGGTGGAAAATTGCAATGGTCCCTCAATACCTGCGCCTACGCCGATTGCGCCAACCCCAATTCCCAATTCAAAAACGGCAACAACCTTTTCTTGCAACTCCAAGCCTCTGAATCCGGTTTTGTCAATGTGTACTATTGGGACCACAACGCCCATGAGATGCTGCGCCTCTTCCCCGGTGCACAGCACAACGAAATGAAAGGCGTTAAGATCAAAGCCGATCAATCGTATACCCTGTTTCACCAGCCCTCTCCCTTCTCCGATCATCCGCAAATGCTCGATCTTCAGTTGACCATCAGCAATGACAAAGACAATACTCAAACCGATGAGATCATTGTCATTTATAGCAAAAAAGAAATCCAAAAACCATTGCTACAAATGAAAGATGGTCTGTATTCCACAGACGAGAAATCCTTCCTCCAATGGAAATCCAACATCTACTCCAAAGACAACTTGGTAGATGTGCAAATGATTCCGGTGACGATTGTGCGGTGATTTTGAAGCAAAACGTGTGGATTGAATCGTTGAAAAAGGGCGAATTGAATCATCCATCATGAGCCAATCAAATCGTGAAAAAGGGCGAATTTCCATTCGCCCCTACATAGATTTTTTGATTTTCTTATCCCTTCAATCCTTCATCTCCTCATCCCTTCATAACCTTATCACCTCATCCCTTCCTCTCCTTCGGGACCAACATCAACAAGGCGAAGCAAAAGGGAAAATTCTCTATTAAAAAATTCTCAATCGGTTTATTTTGCGTTCTGTTCTATTCGGAGATTATTCATTGCTAAAATTTCAATTTTTTAAGGTGTCGTTGCACTTCACGTTCCACTTGGTCAAAGTCGGGCAAATCTTTAATTTGCTCACTCATGGAGTTTTTCCATCTGCCCTTGTATTGTGGCAATCTTTCATCTAATTTTTTTGGAAAATCAGTGTACAGTAAATCCTTGTTTTTGCATTTAGCTTCAAATTCGCTTATGTAAAAATCAGCTTTCATTCCATGCTCTTCTAGCAAATACCATATGTCGTAAAAATCTCTAGCTTGCATTCTTTGCATCACCGATCGCAACTTTTCGACTAATACCTCTTCTAATGAATAACACAACAATTGAAACTCTTCCAAATCAGAATAGCCAATAAAAACATCATTCATTAAAGAAGGAAATACAAGTAGTTCATTACGAGAAATATCAACTTTTACTTTTTTGTTATTCCCTTGTCCTCCAAGCGGCCCGATGAAACTGATGTAAAAGTTGATGCCTCCATCTTCATGTTCATTATTGTCTATGATGTCAAGTGGGATATTGGCCTCATCTTTTATGAATTCAAAAACCTCACGAAACCATGCGAAAATTTGTTCATTCGATGCCTGTTCTGAGCCAACCGAAACATTGCCATTGACTAATGTAAAATCCAAGTCTTCCGAAAAACGGTAATCCTCAAAATACACTTTCTTTAGAACTGTCCCACCTTTAAAAACGATTGTCGTTGAGAGTTTCTCATGTTTAGAAATCCCAAACAGAATCCATGAAAGTATATAGTCCTTTTCAATCTGATGGTCACGAACGCCAGCGGCATTCGCTTTTTGTTGTATTTCTCCTGGTTTAATCATGTGTAGATTGCAGATTTAATGGTTTCGGTTCCCAAATTTTGCTGAATACTCCATCGACTAATTCGTTTTCCTTTTTTAGGTAATTCAGTATCAAGCACCACATAAGAAACGGTTTTCATTAATTGTAATTCATCAATAATATGGCTGTTAATGTCCAATATTTCTAAAAGGAAACCCAATCGCTTTATTACTGCTTGTGAATCAAATTTCTTGGCGTATTCAAGAAGCGTTTCGTATTTTATCTTGTCTTTAGAAATGTAGATCGCCTTCGCCACTTCAACAATTCCACCAGCATAGTCAGGTTTGAAAAGGCAATCAATTATGGTTTTTTCTAAGTCGGAGCAAAGCACTTTATTGAAGTTATCAATCCACATTCTCTTCTCACCAAAAAAATGCTTTTCGTTGTGATAAATAAACTGAAAAGAAACTTCCTTGATTTTTAATTCCGATGGTCGTAATTGTTTTGACACAACGATTTGTTCTTTCAAGGATGGTTGAGTAATCAAGTTATGTATTTGCAAAGCTGAATAATAGCCGATGTAATGTTTGGCATCATTCACCAAATGTTCTGCTATCAAGTGCCAGTCGGGCATAAAATTCTCTGCATTTTGTTCATAGGGGATGATGCAATAAACACCTTCTTTCAAACGCATCAGCAAACCTCTCTTTGTCATGTCGCTGAGTAGTTCTCTGACAGCACTTGCTTTGGAGCCGGGTAGGGCTTTGCAAGCCAAAGAAGAGTCAAAGCAATTTCTGTTTTTTCCGTTGAAATAGGACAAAAGCTTGTTGGATTGCGTCGAAATATTTTTATTTTTCATAGTATCCATGTCAGGATTAACCTGACTACAATGATACAAAAAATAAATTAGTCAGTCGTATTGCCTTATCAAAAAAAATACTAGCCAGGCCTTCACGAAATCCAACATCTACTCCAAAGACAATTTGGTGGATGTGCAAATGATTCCGGTGACGATTGTGCGGTGATTTTGAAGCAAGACGTGGGGATGTATCGCAAAAAAAGGTTGAATTAAAACGTTGAAAAAGGGCGAATTGAACCGTTAACCACGAGCCAATCAAATCGTGAAAAAGGGCGAATTGATCCGTTAACCATGAGCCAATCAAATCGTGAAAAAGGGCGAATTTCCATTCGCCCCTACATAGATTTTTTGATTTTCTTATCCCTTCAATCCTTCATCTCCTCATCCCTTCATCACCTTATAACCTCATCCCTTCCTCTCCTTCGGGACCAACATCAACAAGGCGAATCCCAAAATGAAAAAGACCACCAAGGCCAAGATGCTGGCGCGCATGGTGCCAAAGGTGCCTTCTAAAAAGCCGAACGAAAACAATCCGATGATCAATCCCAATTTCTCCGTCACATCGTAAAAACTGAAATACGATGCGGTGTCGTCGGTCTGGGGTAGAAATTTTGAATATGTACTTCGTGCCAAACTTTGTGTGCCGCCCATGATGAAACCAATCACGCCGGCAGCGATATAAAATGTGACCACTTCCTTCACACCGTAATAGGCATAAACACACACGCCGACCCATACCAACAAGGCCAACATCAACATGGGGACATTGCCCAACTTCTTGGACCCCCATGAAAACAACATGGCGCCGGGAACAGCAATCAATTGCACCAATACAATGGCCACAATCAATTGTCCCGAATCCAAATTAATCTCCTTCTCGCCAAAGAAAGCCGCCATTTGCATGATGGTTTGTATCCCCATCGAGAAAACAAAAAACGCCACCAAATATCGCTTCAGCGATGTCATTTCTTTCATCTGCTCCCAAACATTGCGCAACTCATTGAAGCCCTTTTTCCATGATGCACCAGCATCATTGACCTGCACCACTTCTTCCTTCAAATGATAAAAAGTGATTTGCGCAAAACCGGCCCACCAAATGCCCACACTCACAAAACTCCATCGGGCACTCATGCCAAAAACTTTGATGGCGATGAGGTTCATGATCAACAAACTCACGCTACCAATGTACCCCATGGCATAAGCGCGCGCACTGACCTTGTCTTGCTCGTCCTTATCCGCGATTTGGGGCAGAAACGAATTGGCAAAGGCATAAGAACACCAAAAGCCAATACAGGCCAACATGATGCTGATGAACGACAACTCCAAATGGGCAGGATCAAAGAAATACAAAGACGCACAAGATGCCGCTCCGATGTAACAGAAGATCTGCAAGAAACGCTTGCGCAAATGGTAGTAATCCGCAATTCCTGAAAGCATCGGAACCAAGATACTCACAACAGCCAAAGAAAAAGCCAAGGCATAGGACAAGGCCTCGGTGTTTTTTAAGGTAAAGCCAAAGAGTTGAACGCGGTCATCGATGATCTCACCCTGCGCGTTGCGCACCGACGTTACCGCCCCATAAAAGATGGGAAAAATGGCCGAGCTGATGACCAAATTATAGGTTGAATTGGCCCAGTCATACATGCCCCAGGCATTTTGAATTTTCTTACGTGGATTCATAGGGGAAATGTAATCATTTAACCGTTGTCTATCTTACTTTTGTCCAAAGAAAATTTGAACATGACACCGTCATTTGACATCATCATAGTAGGGGGAGGAATAGTAGGCGCTGCTACCTTCTACAAAATGCAACGCCGCTTTCCCCACTTTGACATTTTGTTGATCGAGAAAGAAAACCGTTTGGCCGATCACCAGACCGGAAACAACAGCGGCGTGATCCACAGTGGCATTTATTACAAACCCGGTTCGCTCAAAGCGGTGAACTGTACCAATGGCCGAAGGGAATTGGTTGAGTTTGCTAAAAA
>JBDKGG010000166.1:0-16387 GCA_039798325.1 Bacteroidota bacterium | reverse complement strand
CCAAGGAACGGGGAATGATTTTGTCGTTTTGGATGGAAGGACTTTCCGGGATGTTCCTGAGGTCAATTGGATCCAACGCATTTGCCACCGCAAGTGGGGTGTTGGGAGCGATGGTCTGGTTGTCGTGCGTCACGCTGATGCCCTTGATTTTCATATCGACTTTTATAATCCGGATGGTTCTCAAAGTTTTTGTGGGAATGGTTCACGCTGTGCCGTGGCTTTTTATCTCACGTATTTTGACAATTCTAAAAATGAACTGACTTTCTCTGCCATTGATGGGCATCACACGGCATCAAGGGCGGGTGATGAAATAAAAATCAGCATGCGGGAAGTGAATGGCGCGGATCATTCTCCCTATGGATGCTTCATGAATACGGGTAGCCCACACGTGGTGGTGCCTGTTGATCATCTTGGTGAATGGGATGTGGAAGCAGAAGGAGCAAAGATTCGCTATGCTGATTATTTTCAATCCATGAATGGAACCAATGTGAATTTTATCCAGAAGATTGGCGATGATTGGGCATTGCGCACTTATGAACGAGGTGTTGAAGCAGAGACTTTGTCCTGCGGAACAGGGGTTACAGCTTCTGCTTTGTTTATTTTAGAACAGGAGCAAAGATCAGGAGCAGTTGGGCTGCATACCCCTGGGGGAGTGCTCGAGGTTTCGGCAGTTAGGAAAGGGTCTTATCAATTTACCGATGTATATTTGAAAGGTTCGGTAGAAAAAGTCTTTGAAGGAAAATGGAATTATTGAGGAAAAAGCTGTTTTGTTTGTTCATGGTTGTGGGATTGGTCCAAACGACTTTTGCCCGCAGTCCTATTGTTTCTGTTTTGACTTGCTCACCAGGCAGTCAATTGTACAGTGTATTTGGTCACTCCGCTTTGCGCGTACAAGACTCATTGGATGGTAGATTTTATGATGTCGTTTACAACTACGGAACCTTCCAATTCACAGATGACTTTTATGTCAAATTTGCTCAAGGCCGATTGGATTATTTTTTATCCGTGAGCTCTTTTGGCGAGTTTCAACAAATGTACTTGTTTGATGGGCGTGGTATTCAAGAGCAATATTTGTTGATGACCAATGCGGACTTGATTCGATTGTCCGACTTGTTGATGGAGAATGCGCAGCCCGAAAACGCGACCTTCCGCTATCATTTTTTCAAAGACAATTGTTCTACCCGTGTTTGGAACATCATCAAGAAAGCTTCTAGTAAGCCGTTGACCATTGAGTTGGACGCGCCCAAAAGCACATTTCGTTTGGCCATACAAACCTATTTGGATTACATGCCGTGGGGTGATTTCGGCATTGATTTGGCCCTCGGAGCACCTTGTGATGATCAGATGAAAATGGAGGATCGTGCCTTTTTGCCTGATTCATTGTTGCTTTTGCTATCGCGCACCAAATACGGTTCGACCCCCCTGACCTCTCGCCCCATGGAATTGATTCCTGTCGATGCAGAACTGGAATTGCCCCTCTTCAATGCTCCGGTGGTTCTTTCATGGATATTATTGGTCATTATTGTTGCCTGGGGATTTTGGATGGCGCGCAAAGGAAAGCTGCGCACTGTTCCCGAAACCATTTTTATCAGCCTGGTTGCGCTGGTGGGATGCCTATTGGTGTTTTTATGGTTCTTCACAGATCATGACACCACCCATCAAAATTGGAATTTAATTTGGGCCAATCCATTGTGGTTTTATTTTTTGTTTCGTACACCCAGAACTTGTGCAACATGGGAGCGCCGTGTAGCCATGGGATTCGCCGCTCTGCTTCTGTCGCTTTTGTTGTTTGTCGCTTGGATTCCTCAAACGATGCATCCTGCAATTTGGCCCTTTGTTATTCTTGAATTGTACATATTAATCAAAATCATGAAGCCATTCTGGTTTACCAAACATTTGAATGAAAAGCAATAAAGTCCACCATATCCTGTCATTGGCATTTTTCGTGATGATGATGGCCTGTAAGAAGCAGGAATTGTCATGGAATTCTGAATGGAAGGCTCCTTTGGCAGATGGCCGATTGGAGTTGTCTGATTTAATCGATAGTCGCTACTTGCAAGTGAATGATTCGGGTTGGTATGATTTGGTTTTTGATACAACAATCGAAGTGGGCATGGACACCTTAATCAGCATTCAGGATACCACAATGTCTTTGGATTATGTGGTTCCAGTTTCTGTTAGTGTTCCTCCAGGTGTGATGCTCATCAATGAAGCCCAGAATCAGGCGGGCATGCTTCCAGAAGATTTTTTGCTGAAGGAGCTCAAACTCAAATCAGGTGTTTTGCATTACCGAATCGTCAACCGAATCGGCGGACCACTGAATTGTCGATACAACATTCAACGAGCCACTATCCAAGGGGAACCTTTGGAGATCAATGTCGAAGTAAGTGGAGGAACGGCAAGTAACCCAGGAATGGTTGAAGGAGATTTGAACTTGGATCAAGCCCATTTTGATTTGACAGGGGTGACCGGATTTTTGGTCAACGATTTATCCACCAAAATGGAAGTGCGTGCTTCTTCATCCGCAACGCAAAATGTTTCGGTATTCTCTGGAGATAAAATTTCCATCGAAGTTTCTTTTATTGATCCCCAGGTTTCCTATGCCAGAGGTTATTTTGGTCAACAAGAAATCAATTGGAACGATCAATTGTCTTTGGGCAAAGATTTTCCACAAGGGCAAATTCAATTGCGGAAATTAAAGTGGGATTGTCAAATTCAAAATTGGATGGGAGTGGATGCCAGTATTCGTTGGAATCAGATTCAGATGACCCACACCAGTCAATCGGCCTTGGATTTGCAAGCGCCAGGCATCGGTGAGGAATTGCTGCTGGCTCGAGCAGAAGATTGGCAGGGTGCAGTAAATCCTCAGTACATTAATTTGCATTGGGATGAGCAGAATTCGAACATTTTGGAAAGTGCCCAATATCTTGGCGGCAACGCGCAAGTGAACGCGACCTTTCAATTGAACCCCTTGGGAAATGTCAACGGAACCAACGATTTTATTTATCCAGAGAAAATGCTGTTGGTGCAGTCACATGTTCAAGCACCGTTGACTTTTAATGCAAAGGATTTAACGGCTGAAGAGTGGTTGGATATTCAATGGGATAGCCAAGTGGATTGGAATGGAACTTTGACATTCCAAGCAGAGAACGCGTTTCCTTTTGAAGCTGATGTAGCCATCATGCATGAATCACAACTATTGGGAATCATTCATCTTGCACCTGGTGGTTGGAATCAGACCATGAATCAATTGGATGTAGAATCCACCACTTCAGTATTGACCATCCATCAGAATCAATGGAATGGCATCAAGAAAAATGGCGGATTGCGTTTGCGTTGGGTCTTCAATACAGCGGAATTCCCCTCGTTTGTATCCGTTAGACCAGAGCAGTATGCAGCATTGAAAGTGATTGGAGACGTAACCTTACAAACCACCATTGAATGATGAAGTTTTTGCTACCCATCCTGTTATTGTCATGGTCTGTTTCCGCATGGGGACAGTCCATAGAACATCCATTGGATGACGGCCCTGAACAGAAAGTTAAGCCTGTTTACTTGACTGTTGAAGGCATTGGCATGGCCCAGAGCAATGAGATCAATTTGAATTTTGTAAAAAAGGTCATCTATGGTGGTATGTTGGATCATACGGTGAATCAAAACATTTGGTCGAATTTGAGTCAGCGCAATCAACTAATGGCGCATCAGCAATATGGCATTCAAATTCGCTCTACGTTGGATTCTTCGGCATTGATGCACCATGGTTTTTTTTGTGTTCAATGGCAACAAGCCAATTGGAACCATTTGTCTTTTACCAAAGATGTGTTTGGACTGGCTATGTTGGGCAACGCTCCCTTTACCGGTAAAATGCTTGATCTATCCAAAACATCTTTTACCCAATTGTCGTATCAAAAAATTGGCTTGGGCTTGCAGAATGTAGACAAGGGGTGGACCATTTTTCTCAACTACATTGATGGAAGAGATTTTTACGCTTTTAAAATCAATAAGGGAGATGTCTACACTGATCCTTCAGGGCAATTCATCGACATGCAGTATCGATTAACCCAGTTGACTGCCCCTCAGCGAAATAGTGGTATTGGATTGGGCATGGACTTGAAATGGTCCAAAAAATTAGGACCCGTGCAATGGGATTTTCAATTGGCGGACTTGGGTTGGGTGAAATTTAGGGATATCGAAAAAAGTGTATGGAAAGGAAATGATCGTTTCACTGGACTGTCCTGGTCACAAGCTGTTCTGGATGGTAAGACAGGAGACGAACTCTTATCCCAATGGACAGATGCCAGCATGATCAAAAAAGACCGCACGGTATCGCTTCCCACCAGATTGAATCTAAGTGTAAAGGCAGGTTGGATTGGTTATCGGGTAATTACATATTGTTTTGAAAGACAACTGGGTTGGCAGTCCCTTTATTTCTCCAAATCTGACATCCCTGTTAAAAGGGGATGGGTTCATTATGAAATGGCTTTGAATCATACATTTTATAATCGAATTGCCCTTTCCGGAGAGTTTGGAATGACCAACACCAAAAAGGATTTGGACTTATCCCTGATGGCTTCTGAGTTACCAGGTTTCTTGATGGCCAACAGCCGTCAAGTGATGTTTCAAATCAATGTACAAAAGAGAATTTTTTAATATGAGAAAAGATAGAGACGAGCGGTCATTGTCCGCATTTCCAAACTTAAAAGGCAACAGATTTTTTTTGATTGCGGGTCCTTGTGTAGTAGAGGGAGAGAGCATGGTGCATGAGATTGGTCAAGAAGTGAAGGCCATTTGTGATCGACTTTCCATCCCTTATATTTTCAAAGCCTCCTACCGCAAGGCCAACCGTTCTAGGTTGGATTCTTACACGGGTGTTGGAGATGAAAAAGCATTGCAATGGATTGCCGATGTCGGTCAAAAGTTGGGTGTTCCCACCACTACAGATATTCATGCCGCAGACGAGGCAGCCATGGCGGCAAAGTATGTGGATGTTTTGCAAATCCCCGCCTTCTTGTGCCGCCAAACCGATTTGCTGATTGCTGCGGCTGATACAGGCAAAGTAGTCAATGTCAAAAAAGGTCAATTCCTTTCTGGAGAATCCATGTCCCACGCCGTCAATAAAATCAAGCAATCTGGAAATGATCAAGTTTGGTTAACCGAACGAGGTTCTATGTTTGGCTATCAAGACTTGGTGGTGGACTACCGAAATATCCCCGCCATGCAGCAGTTTGCTCCTGTGATCATGGACTGTACCCACAGTTTGCAACAACCCAATCAAACTTCTGGTGTAACTGGTGGTAAACCGGAGCTTATCGGAACCATCGCCAAGGCGGCCATTGCTACTGGTGCAGATGGATTGTTTATCGAGACCCATCCCAATCCCAAAGAGGCCAAGAGTGACGGTGCCAATATGTTGCACCTCGATCATTTGGAGGAATTGTTGGTCACGCTTTGTAAAATTCATGATGCCTTGCATGCCTAAAATTATCTTCTCCATATTGCTATTTTGGTCCGCCACTATTTTAAATGCGCAGACGTCTTCTGTCGTCATAGACACCCTTTGGTGGGACAGAATGGGGTGGGGAGGAGATGAGGTTTTGGAGAGAATGATTGTCGCCAATGATAGCACCCTCTGGGCCATTGGCTCAACTTCAAGCTCGATGAGTTATGGTCAAGACATCTATCTCATTCATTTGAGCGATCAACATGAATGTCTTGGAACTTACAGCTTTGGAGGGAATGGTGCAGACATGGGCGCAGATATGCTTCTACTTCCCAACGGAAATTTGTTGTTATTGGGAACAACGAGCAGTTTTTCCGCTATTGGATACGATTGGCTGGTGTATGAAGTCAATCCCAATGGAGAAGTGGTGGCCAGTAACATATTTGAGGAAGAGGGTTGGCAATTTGCGCAACGTTTTCATTTGACGGGGGAAAGCCAGTTGATGGTGACCGGGAAGGAGTTGAATGCGCTTGGGCAATGGGACTTGAAATTGTGGAATTTGGATATGACGGCCGGTTTGAATGAGAGTTCGGCTTTGTCAAACCAATGGCCACTTGAATTGAATGCCAAAGATATTGCCGCTTCATTCATTGCCCAGGATGAAACAACACAGCAGTGGTGGGGATTCGTGAGCTATTGGAATGCCGATTCCATTCCGAATTGCAGAGCCTTTGAAATCAATCCACAAATGGAATCCAATTGGAGCAGTGGTTTGTTGGAGAATACCGATTCTATTTTGATGTACGACGCCATTGTCAAGGACAATGCCTTGATCATGGTCGGTGGCTTTTATCACAACAATCAATTTAGACCCCAGTTGATGAAGTGGCAACCTGGTATAGGTATGTGGTCCATTTCCAACTACCCCGATTATCAGCGCGAGACCATGTTTCATGGTGTGGGTTATACGCAAGATAGTTTGGTCTACTGCGCGGTGGGTTGGTCCTTTGAATTTGGCTTTGGGATGGGAGGCGGTTTTTACAATTACTTTGATCAAAACGACCAGTGGATGGGCAATGGCTTCATTGGTGGTGATCTGTTGTGTAAAATGAATGATGTCGTTTTTGATTTGGACAATCACCTTCACTCCATTGGATTGGACAATAGCCATACCCAAGGAATGTCCCAGCAGGCTTGGTTGGTCAGGGGCAATGGTTGTCTTTTTGTGCAACCCAATACTGTTCAAATAGAAAATGCTACGGTGTCTTGCTTCCAAGTAGGAATGAATGAGGAAGTGGATTCTGATTTTCAATTCGTGAGCAACCATCACCGCATTTCATGGAATGGAACAGCTACCTGGTTGGGAGCTTATGATGTGTATGGTAGAAAAATTAATGCAGTGATTGAAGGGCAAAATGCCGTTCGTTTGAACTCGTCCTCACAATTTGTGTTGCTGAAATGGCGCGTAAATGGTGAAGCCATTACCCGCAAGGTATTTGTCCTAGAATGATTTTATTAGTCGTGATCGCTTTCTTTTTTGTCCGGTAAATGGGTGATTGTTTTGTTGTTTCTTTTTGAGGATGGCATGTGTTCCAAAGAAGGTTGCCCTGCGTTGATCCATGCCGTGTACCAAAAGTCGGCAATGCAGGAGAAAGCACTGCGCATGCGACGTTCCACTTGATGATTCAGCTTTTTTGCATAAAGAGCAGTGAAGTCATCGCTGTATTGATAGGTGAGCACGTTGTTTCGAAAATCGATTTCCATTTTGTGTTCATTTAATTCAATTTGCACTTCTCGTTCAAAAGAGAAAACGCTGTCCAGGGCCGCGTGACTTTGGTATACAATGTCCCAAATATATTGGTCGGGTTGTTCAATGATTTGAGCAGTGTGATACGCAAATCGGTATCCATCAAACAATTGTTCGGGTATTCTCGACTCCCACAAACCATGGATTCCATGTTGATTGGATTTTTGTCCGTTGTAATTGCTGGTCGTATGCAGTGGGACATGGGCATCACCAATGTAATGGCCAATTTCTGCACTGAGTTGAAGGATGCTGTTTTTGTCTTTGGATACAAATGCGGCAGTCAATTGGTTCAATTGATGTTGAATGTGCCAGGGAACAATTCCTTTGGCATGCAGACTGTCCGCTTCGAATTGGCACAATGCTTTGGACCAAGTGGTGGGCATGTTGGGAAGATGGCCATTGACATAATAGTGGTCCAAATCAATGTAGTGTTTTTCAGCTTCACCTTTAACGCTATGTCGTCGTCGGTCAGGATCTACGCTGTGTTCAATCAAGTAGGGCAAATTGGATTTGTAGAATTCAAATAGGGGAGAGGGCAGACAAAAGACAGCGAGCTCATTGATTTTTTTGTGACCGTAAAATCCCCAATCCAGTTTGTGGTCTGGACATGAAGCATTGGGCGTTGTTGTAAAAAACAACGCCCAAAAAATCAATAAAAATCTATTCTTCAAGTTTTACAAGCGCTCCGTTCCTGAGGATGGGGATGCAAGGAACGGTGTTCGATGTCAAGCAATACTTGACGTCTTTCTGAATCTTTAAGTGAATGAGTCTTCTGCGGTGA
The DNA here is from genome assembly GCA_039798325.1 of Bacteroidota bacterium. Classification (GTDB taxonomy): domain Bacteria; phylum Bacteroidota; class Bacteroidia; order Flavobacteriales_D; family Sanyastnellaceae; genus CAMCTV01. The sequence goes on along the minus strand of JBDKGG010000166.1, from coordinate 8,359 downwards.
GAAGAAGCCCGTAAAAAGCGCCAAAAATTTTGCTGTGCGCTTTTGTAAAGGAATTTGGCAGCGACGCTGCTGTCTTCATTGGCGATGAATTGATTGGAATCGACAAGGATGTCCACAATGGCACCACCGCAAATGGTATCTTCCAAATTGACTTTGTCCTTCCAACCGGAAGCCAAAATCAAGGTGTTTTTGTGTTGCTTGATGAGCCAGTCACAGAGGTGTTGTAAATTGTTTAAGCAACCTATCACTACCGTAGCATCATTTTTTGCGATCTCTATGGCTTTTGTTCCATTGGTTGTGGTAATCACCACCGTTTGGCCTTTCATGTCATTGTCGATGTACACGTAGGGTGAATTACCAAAGTCAAATCCTTCCACCACCTGACCATCTCTTTCGGCACCAACAACAAAACCTTTGGTCTTGTATTCATTGGCTTCTTCCAGCGTGGCTACTGGGATGATTTTTTGTACTCCGTAATGCAAGGCAGTGGTCATTGCACTGGTTGCACGCAAAACGTCGATCACGACAACAATGTCGAAACCCCCTTTATACAGGGCGTATTGCCCTGGGGTGTAGCATACCTCTACAAGTTTGCGTTCAACGTTACTCACGGGCTTAGGATTGTTGGTAAAAGGGTAGAGAAACCACCTGAGCTTTAAGCTGCTTTCCTCTGATCATGACATAAATTTCCGAACCCACTGAGCTCATGGCGGTGGGCACATAACCCATACCAATGGCCTTGCTCAAACTGGGTGATTGCGTTCCGCTGGTCACCACACCAATGATGCTGCCATCTGCCTGGGCAATCTCATATCCATGACGAGGAATGCCTTTGTCAATCATTTCAAATCCGACCAACTTCTTGGTAACACCAGCCGCTTTTTGCTCTTTCAATGACGCGGAGTGATTGAAGTCTTTGGTGAACTTGGTGATCCATCCCAATCCCGCTTCCAATGGAGAAGTGGTGTCATCAATGTCGTTTCCGTACAAACAGAATCCCATTTCCAATCGCAAAGTATCTCTAGCGCCCAAACCAATGGGTTGAATGCCGAACTCAGCACCTGCTTCCATGACGGCATTCCAAATTTCCTTGGCATCTTCGTTCTTGAAATAAATTTCGCAACCCCCAGCACCAGTGTATCCTGTTGTAGCGAAAATTACATCGGCTTTCCCTGCAAAGGTTCCGCGCTGCACGGTATAATATTCCATGTCGACGACATTCATCTCGGTCAATTTTTGCATGGCCTTCAATGCCATTGGACCTTGAATCGCCAACAAAGAGTAGTCATCAGAAACATTCGTCATCTCCGCACCAATCTCTTGGTTGAAGGATTGAATCCAATTCCAGTCCTTGTCAATATTGGAAGCATTGACCACCAAAAAATATTCTTCAGGGCCAAATCGGTAAACCAACAAATCATCTACGATACCGCCAGACAAATTGGGTAAACAGCTATACTGAACTTTTCCGTCAAATAATTTAGCGGCATCGTTTGAAGTGACTTTTTGAATCAAATCCAAGGCTTTTGGACCTTTGACCCAAAACTCGCCCATGTGGCTGACATCAAATACACCCACTGCTTTTCTTACACAATGGTGCTCTTCAATCAATCCCTTGTATTGCACAGGCATATTGTATCCGGCAAAGGGAACCATTTTGGCTCCCAAGGATTCATGCACTGAGGTCAGTGCCGTATTCTTTAAATTTTCAGACATGGGACAAAGATAAGGATAGGTTAGTGTTGGATTTCATGTTCTACATAATCCAATACCTTATGCATCAAATGCACACGGTCTTTTCCGCGCACATTGTGCTCGTGGCCTGGATAAGCAAAAAAGTCGATAGGAATAAGGTTGGTTATGCATGTACTCAAAAATCGCATGTTGTGCTGCATGACAACGACATTGTCATCCGTTCCATGAATCATCAACAGCGGTCCAGACAAGTTTTTGACATACTCACTCAAGTTGTTGTTCTTGTATCCTTCGGGATTTTCAGCTGGGGTGTCCATGTATCGCTCGGTGTACATCACCTCATACAATGACCAATCCAATACAGGTCCCCCTGCAACGCCGCACTTGAATACGCCAGGCTGTCTCAGCATCATCGAGGTGGTCATGAAGCCACCAAAGCTCCATCCGTGAATGGCCATTTTGGTTTCATCGACATAGGGTTGACTTCTCAACCATTCCACTCCTGCCATCTGATCTTCCATCTCAACGGTACCAAGTTGGCGGTGTATGGCTTGTTCAAAATTCTTTCCCCTGCTGGCGCTGCCACGTCCATCCAAAGTGAAAACCAAAAAGTCTTTTTCAGCAAAGTAATTCATCCATAATGAAGACCCCGATAAATAGGCGTTGTTGATCAATTGTACGTGCGGACCATTGTACACATAAACCAAAACAGGGTACTTCTTTTTGGGGTCAAAATTGGACGGCTTGATGATGCGGTAATTGAGAATGGTGCCGTCGTGTCCGTTGATTTGTCCCACTTCCGTGATTCCAATCTTTTTGTCTTTCAATTTATCCGCAGCGTTGAGCAATTCCTTTTTTACGGTTCCGTTGTTGTTCAATACAACACTTTTGTTCGGGGTGTTTTTGTTGCTGTAAGTATCCAAAACCAATTTTCCATCGGCTGACAATTGCAAATCGTGGATGCCGTTGGGCAAATTGATGTTGGTGGTTTTCTTGTCCTGCGTGTTGTACAAATATGCGGTGGTATTGAGCCCATCCATGCTGCGGCCCTCAACCAACATCCATTTACCACTGTTGTCAAATCCTTTGATTTTCTCTTGTTCCCAACCGTTGACTTTACCCAATACACTGCCATCTGTTTTGTAATGGAAATACTCATGGCACTCGCCACGATAGGATCGCCACAAAAACTCATCTCGCTTGCCGGGAATGAAGATGGGCGCTTGGTCTGGCTCCACCCATCTGGGATCGGTCTCTTGCAAAATATCGCCCAAGTTTTCTCCCTTGGTGCTGAAATGCATCAACTTCAATCGGTCTGTTTTTCTGTTCATCCAAGCGCAAATGATGGATTCGCTATTGGGTGTCCATCCCACATTGGTGATATAGAATTGATCGCTTTTCTTGCCTTCCTCATCGGTGATGTTCAGGGTGATGTAGCCAGTACCCGCATCCTTGACTCCTGCATTTCTTACAGGAAAAATACTCAACGAAACCATTTCACTTTTCCCGCCAGACATGGGGTACTTGATCATGTTCACGGAAGCCGGAACCGTCTTGTAATTGGTCAATGGATAGTCGGCTACTTGTGATTCGTCTTTGCTATAAAAGGCAATGTAGTTTCCATCGGGTGACCAAAAAATCCCTTTTTCTATGCCATATTCATTTCTGGAAATGCTCTGTCCATGAACAATGAATTCTGGATCCGCAGTCACAGCAAATTCTTTATTGGTTCGAATAAATAAATTGTTTCCGATGGTGTAAGCCAAATGACCATTCTTGGGGTGATACGCCAAATTCTCCGCCCCTTCAGGCGCTTGATTCATCTGCTTGATCTTTTTGGACTGAATATTTCCATTGAAGTATTTCCCATCAGCCTCGTACCAAAATTCAAATTCCGAAGTCCATTCCAAATGGGGCATATTGGCCAAGGTATATCCCGACCATTTGGACAAATCCGTTTTGGACACAAATGGCAAAGCCAATTCTGCAGTGGTGGCATTGCCTTTCCACAGGGTGTCATTTTTGACAAATTGATAATCGTTGGTGCCGTTGATCCAGCCCAACTCTTGCAGATGTTCAGGATAGAATTTGCCAAACTGCTGTCGCACGGCTTCCTCCAATGTTAGCATGGTTTGACTGAGGCCCACTTGAACCAAAAGCATCGCGAAGATGACACTCACTTGTTTTTTCATCATATCAATTAAACGTATTAAAAATCTTTTTTAAAGTCAAACACTCCAGGGCATCATGCGTTCGGATAATGCTGGCTCCTTTCATTACGGCCATCAGGTGTGCCAGGGTGCTGCCCAGTTGCGAATCGTCTGCAGAAACTTGAAGTGCGGTTTGAATCATTTTCTTTCTAGAAACTCCCGCTAAAATAGGGTAGTTTAAGGTGGATAGCGCGGACAATTGTTGCAGTAGTTTTTGATTGTGCTCAAATAATTTCCCGAAACCAAATCCAGGATCGATCCAAATTTGCGCATCCGGTTTGATTTTTTGGATTTCGATTTTTTTGTTTTCAAAAAAAGCAATCACTTCTTCCAAAACATCCGAATACACGGGCTGGTCTTGCATGTTTTGCGGCTCACCTTTGGCGTGCATCAATACATAGGGCGCGTCGTTGTCTTTTAGTACATCCCACATCCCTGGAACCCATTGACCTGCGGATACATCGTTGATGATTTGCACCCCCAAGGCCAAAGCTTTTTTGGCCACCTCAGGATGAAAAGTATCGATGGAAATCAATTGATGCGGATATTCCTTTCGGATCCATTGAAGCACGGGCTCAACCCTGGACCATTCCGTTTCGGGATCAATGAAAGTTGCACCGGGTCGAGTGCTTTGTCCCCCCACATCCAAAATGTCCAAGCCTCCTGCAATCCATTGGTCAATGGTGCTGCGCATCTCTTCATTGAAGCGACTCGATGACAAAAAGGAGTCGGGTGTGCAATTCACGATGCCCATGACAGCGGGGATCTGCAGTGAATAGGTCTGCCCGTGGGCAACAAATTCCAATTTTTTTTCCTTCATGTCTCGGAATGCGTTTAATTTTGAACGAGTGTTCAAATATCACACGTGGAAAAGACAATTACACAATATCAATCGATAATTTCCTTATGTAAGGAGCTATTTACCAAGAAAACCCGCGACTACGGAACGGCATGGCGCATTTTGCGACCCAAAAGCTTGACCGATCAAATCTTCATCAAGGCACAGCGTATCCGCACCTTGGAGGAGACAGGACAGAACAAGGTAGGAGAGGGCATTCAAGATGAATTCATCGGGATCATCAATTACGCCGTAATGGCCTTGATACAAATGCAGTCACACTCCGATTCCGATACGGATTGGCCAGTGGAGAAAGCCGTGATGGCTTATCAAAAGGAGGTCAATACCACCTTGGATTTGATGATGAAGAAAAACCATGATTATGGTGAAGCGTGGAGAGACATGCGGGTTTCCTCGTTTACCGATTTGATTTTGATGAAGCTCTTGCGGATCAAGCAAATTGAGGACAATGAGGGAAAGACCATCGTCAGTGAAGGAATTGAAAGTGGTTATCAAGACATTTTGAATTATGCGGTATTTGCCTTGATTCAAATGGAAGAGGCCCAGCACCTTGCTCCGAAACATGATTAAATCCATCATTAAGCCACTCAGTCTTTTTTTTGGTGTTTCCTTGTTGGTCTTTTTGTTGTTCAATCTTTCGGGGAATGATCCCGTGCGCAATGTCTTGGGAGAGAATACCAATGCGGAGATTATTGAGAATACGCGTGTCAAGTGGAACTTGGATTTGACAGGGCGAGAACAGTATTTTCTTTTTCTCAATGGGATGTCTCCCATATCTTTTCATTCCAATGATGTTTCCTCGCGATGGGTTTGGAAAGAAGAGTTCAATGGGTATCCCATTCGCTTTGAACATTGGACTTTGGGGGTCAAGTGGCCTTATTTGGGCAAGTCTTATATCAATGACCAGCCGGTATCTGAAATATTGTTTTCTGTTTTACCAGCAACTTTGCTGTTGGCCAGTGTTTCCATCTTGTTGTCTTTGATTTTGGGTGTAATGCTGGGCATTGTTTCGGCCAAGTTGGAGAATACTGTCTGGGACAAAATGCTCATTGCGATTTCATCATTGGGGATGTCGGCGCCATCATTTTTCATGGCCATTGTATTGGCTTGGCTGTTGGCGGTGCAATGGGGGGGAGTGACGGGATTGCCATTGACAGGAAGCTTGTATGATGTCGATCCATGGGAGGGAAGACATTTGGCCTGGATCAACATGGTCTTGCCCGTGATTACTTTGATGATTCGCCCATTGGGGGTCGTGGTGCAGTTGATGCGATCGTCGTTGTTGGAGATTTACCAGCAGGATTTTATACGAACCGCCAGAGCCAAAGGACTTTCTGAGGGCAGAATATTGTGGGTGCATGCGGTACCCAATTCGTTGAATGCGGTATTGACTGCGATATCGGGATGGTTTGCCTCTTTGTTGGCGGGAGCCTTGTTTGTGGAGTTTGTGTTTGGATGGCGGGGCATGGGACAGGTGATGTTTCAGGCCATTGAAAAAGGGGACCTGCCGATACTGATGGGTGGAGTCATCACCATTGCCTTGATCTTCATGGTCATTGATATTTTGATGAACCGGTTGTACAAAGTCTTGGATCCCAAGCTTTGAAGAGTCGAAACGCTAAAGAGGGAATTGGAAACGCAGGAATCGCTCTGTAGCAAAGCGTTTTGTTCTTGAATACAACGCGTTATATTTCGCCAAATCTCATCAAAAATGCCACATTTGGCGGAATATAGGTTTTGTGAAGGCGATAATGAAGAGGTTAATTCTACCTTGTTTTTTTATATCTTATTTATAATACTGATTTGATTTTTATTTTTTATTGGTTGTTTTTTTTCTGATTTTGGACGTTATAATTCGCCAAAAGTCACTTTTTTTCATACATTTGGCGAAATATAGAAGTTTGAGATGACAAAAATAGTTGGTCGAAAAGCGGAGAAATCGGTCCTTCAGGAAGCGCTAGAAAGCAATAAATCAGAGCTTGTAGCAGTTTATGGACGGCGTAGGGTGGGCAAGACATATTTGGTTAGAGAATTTTATCAGAAGGAAATTTTATTCGAGGTCTCTGGCTTGTACAATGGCGGATTGAAAGATCAGTTAAATAATTTTACAAAGGAGTTAAGCAAAAGATATAATTGCGATATTGAAGATGCTCCTAAGACTTGGTTGGATGCCTTTACATGTTTGGAGGAATATTTAGACCAGGTCAAAGGAACAAAGAAGAAGGTTGTTTTCTTGGATGAGTTCCCTTGGATGGCGACATCAAGATCAAAGTTTCAAATGGCGTTCGAAAACTTTTGGAATTCTTATTGTGCCAAGAGGGCGGACATCATTGTTGTTATTTGTGGCTCTGCGGCTTCTTACATGGTAAAAAAAATCATCAAGAATAAAGGCGGACTTCACAACAGAATTTCGCGTCAAATAAGACTTTTGCCCTTTAATCTGGCAGAGACAGATGAGTTCTTGAGAACGCGAGGATTGAAATATACCAAATATGATGTGGTGCAGTTGTATATGGCATTGGGTGGGGTGCCACATTATTTGGAAAAGTTGAAAAAGGGGATGAGTGTTTCCCAAAACATCGATCAAATATGTTTTAGTAAGGATGGCGGATTGAGCGATGAATTCAATCAGTTGTTTGCCTCTTTGTTCCAAGACTCGGAGCGTCACATGAAGATTATTCGTTTGTTAGCCAGTAACAATAGGGGCTTTACTCGAAATGAGTTGATGGAAAAAATGAAGACCCAGAGCAGCGGAGATTTTTCTCTGAAGATGGAGGAGTTGATTGAATCGGGATTTGTGAGTGAGGAAGGATTTTATGGAAATAAGAAGAAGTTATCCGTCTACCGATTGTCGGATGAATATTCGAAATTTTATCTCAAGTTTATTGATGGCAATAAGAATGGAGGTGAGGGTACTTGGCAACAGTTGAGTGCAACACCATCCTATAAATCATGGTCGGGATTTGTTTTTGAGTCCATATGCCTCAAGCACATTGTTCAGATAAAGAGGGCGTTGCGCATTGATGCGATCTACTCCACCAGCAGTTGTTGGAGCAATGCGCATGCTCAGATAGACCTTTTGATAGATCGGGCAGATAACGTGATGAATGTCTGTGAGATAAAGTTCTACAATGGTCCATACACGCTGGATAAGAAATATTATTTGAACCTAAAAAATAAGATTACTGAATTGCAGCGGGATACAAAAACACGCAAGAATATATATGTCACCATGATTACAGCATTTGGTATAAATGACAACGAATACAGCCGAGAGTTGGTTCAGAATAGTTTGGATATTGAAGTGTTGTTTCAGCAGTAGATACAGTTTGTATAGAGTCTCAAGTATTTCTCTTTGGTTTGATTAGAATGGTAATTGAAGTAAGTTTCCATTTGCACGGAATTTGCACGGATGAGTGTCAAATCACCCAAAAACCACCACTTTCTCACCACGTCTTGCATCAGGATCATCAGAGAATAAATCCAACAAAAAACCCCATACAATATGGGGTTTCGGAGTGTTGTAAGTTGTAGCGAGAGAGGGGCACGATCCCTCGACCTCATGATTATGAATCATGCGCTCTAACCAGCTGAG
>JBDKGG010000165.1:0-6183 GCA_039798325.1 Bacteroidota bacterium | reverse complement strand
AGATTTTCTCAGTCCTATTTTTATTTCCCTTTCGAAGTTGAATCAAATAACAACCGGATGACAAGTGTCTCAATCCAACAACATGATCATAAATCTCATGAGGCTTGACCACAATCCTTCCTTGTAGATCAAAAACGGTTAATTCCATTCCAACAATGGATGCTTGGGAGAAAACCAATGCCTTGGTCATGGGGTCCCATTGAAAACTTAATTCTTGCTCTTCACTACTCATACCCGCGACAGGCATAACGGGAGACTCCATGGTGGCACTATACACTTTATCGCCGGCGTTCATGCCATTTCCATTGGCCGCCAATCCTGTAGCGTAAAACGTAATGGTTCCAAAATCCTCTGATGGAGCAGTCCAGGTGAAGTTGAAGGTATGCTCGTCTTGCGAAAGGCCTCCATTCAAGTTATGGGTGACATATTGACGAGAACTACCTTGTATGGTAAAATTCTCGGTATGATTGTCTGATCCCGCTGTGAATGTTCCGACAGAATGACCATTGGAATCCAATGCTACCACACTAAATCCAAATAGGCCATTTCCTGTTTGCCCCACTGTAACGGACATATCGTAGGTTTGGCCTAACACATGTTGACCGAAAATCATATTGGATGATTCAACAAAAACATAACCACCGCCGGCATTCAAGGCAGTTCCTGCATGACATTGCACACAAGTTCCCTCACCCGGCGCTCCTGTCTTTCCTGCCTTTCCATTCTCGCTCAAAACGCCTTGTACAAAAAGCAAAGTGGACAAGGCAACGACACTGATCACTATTCTGTTTTTCATCACTTTTTTAATTAGCAAACAACGATACAAAAAAAAGGGATTCACAAGAATCCCTTTCTCTTAAAAAAATATTCCTTAGGCCCAACTCGCGATGCGCTCTCCTGCAAATTCGCCGGCCTCCAATTGTGCTCTCACCTTGGTGAAACACTCAATGGTATAACGCACATCTTCCAATGTATGCACTGTTGTTGGAATCAATCGCAACATGATTACATCTTTGGGAACTACTGGATAAACCACGATAGAGCAGAAAATTCCATGTTTCTCACGCAAAGCCAAAGTGACATTGGTGGCCTCTCCCAAACTTCCTTTCAAGAATACAGGGGTAACCACTGAATTGGTTTTCCCGATATCAAAACCAGCTTCTGTCAAACCGTTTTGCAAAGCGCGGGCGATATTCCAAAGGTTTTCTTGCAATTCAGGTTTTGTTCTAATCATTTCCAAACGCTTCAATGCACCAATAACAATGGGCATGGGCAAAGCCTTAGCAAAAGTTTGAGATCGCATATTGTAACGCAAGAATTCAATCACATGCTGATCACTCGCAACAAAAGCACCTACAGTAGCCATGGCTTTGGCAAAAGTGCCAAAATACACGTCAATTTCTGCTTGAACTCCTTGTGCATCACCTGTTCCGCGTCCCATATTTCCTATCGAACCAAAACCATGGGCATCATCCACAAACAAACGGAAACCATATTCCTTTTTGAATGCAACGATTTCTTTCAGCATGCCTTGGTCTCCAGCCATTCCAAAAACTCCTTCGGTCATGACCATGATACCGCCGCCTGTTTTGTCGGTCAACTTCTTGGCCATTTTGAGCATTTTTTCAAAGCTCTCCATGTCGTTGTGTTGAAATACAAAACGCTTTCCTTGGTGCAAACGCACGCCATCAATCATACAAGCATGACACTCGCTATCATAAACCACCACGTCATTTCTGCTCACCAATGCTTCAATGGCCGACATACAACCTTGGTATCCGTAGTTCAAAAGGAAGGCATCGTCTTTTTGCATGAATGACGCCAACTCGTGCTCCAATTGCTCATGGTATTTGGTTTGACCACTCATCATTCTCGCTCCCATGGGATAAGCCATTCCCCAAGTGGCCGCCGCTTCTGCATCCACTTTTCTGATTTCAGGATCATTACCCAACCCCAAATAATTATTTAAACTCCAAACCAATACTGGCTTGTCACGAAAGGTCATGTGCGCACCCAACTCCCCTTCCAACTTGGGAAAAGAAAAATATCCATGAGATTCCTTAGAGTGCTGACCAATGGGGCCGCGGTTGTGTTTGATTCTTTCAAAAATATCCACTGCTGTAAAATTTTATTTCTGCGAAGATAAAATGAATATGTATGGAATTTTTAAGACATTCAACAGTTTTCAACAGCTAATCCATAAAAAAAGGGGAGCCTGCTCCCCTTTTTTCTTCGACTTAAAAGCCTTTTATCGCTGAATCATCCAATTTAGGGCAACCACTCTTTGATCTTGGGTAGTCAAAACCATTCGGTATACTCCACTATCTAGATAACCAAAATCTCTCGTCCAAAAAGACGTTGCGGCCGACATTCCTTGATCAACGACACTTCCTTTGCCATCGATCAACTGCCAAGTAAATTCAAGATTCATCGGCAATCGAATGCTCATCGCACCCTGAGAAGGATTGGGATACAATAACAAGGTGGCAACATCCCATTCGTTCAAACCAACCAATGCGCCATCACAGTTTTCATCCACCTGATTGCCTTCAATTTCTGCTGCAGCTGGATTGATCAACGCATTTGAATCATCACAATCCCCGCCCTCTGCTATTCCGCAGGCAGACATGACATCACTTCCAAACCCATCCAAATCAAGGTCATCGAAGGTAATCTGCGTGTCATCGCAATCATCCATGTTGTCCACAAATCCCATTGGTGCATTGCAACCAAAGGCTGTATTATTGGCATCACCAAAACCATCTGCGTCCAAATCGGCATAATACGCATTCTGTACAAACTCATCAATTTCACCATCACAGTTGTCATCGATATCATTGCAGGTTTCTGATTCACCCGGATTTAAAGCCGCATTGGCATCATCGCAATCTCCGTTCATCATGGTTCCGCATGCGATGATGACTTCCTGTCCAAATCCATCACCATCTTGATCCAAATAGGTAATCATTTGATCATCACAATCATCAGCATTCTCGACCGCACCAAATGGCAAAGAACAAGCCATTTGAATATTATTCACGTCACCAAATCCATCACCGTCGATGTCTGAATAATAGACATTTTGAACAAATTCATCTATTTGACCATCACAGTTGTCATCCATACCGTTACAAGACTCAATGGCTTGAGGGGAAACACTTGGATTGGCATCATCACAATCCAATGGGTTATCGGTATACCCCAAAGGAGCTTGACATGCCAAAATCTCCATGCCATTATAACCAAATCCATCACCATCCATGTCCATGAAAAAGATGGATAATACCCCTTCATCGATTTGACCAGAACAATTGTCATCCAAGTCATTGCAAACTTCTGCCGTTGCAGGATGGATTGCACTGTTTTGATCATCACAATCTGTATTGAACAATACTCCGCAAGCCTCAATTTGATTGACTCCAAATCCATCCCCGTCTGCATCATAATAGCTCAACGCTTGATCATCACAATCGTCGGCATTGCTGACGAAACCAATGGGTTGTTCGCATGCAAATGTCGCCTGCTCAGGATTACCAAATCCATCACCGTCGGCATCAGCAAAGAAAGATAACTGCACAAACTCATCGATTTCACCATCGCAGTTATCATCTTGATTGTTACAAGTTTCAATACCTTGAGGTTGAACAGCGGCGTTGTTGTCATCACAATCATCGGCATTGTAGGCGCCATCGCAACCGACCAATTCTCCACTCATGGCACCATAACCATCGAGATCCGCATCCATGTAAGTCCAAGAAAAATAATCACAATCCACTGGTGTCACGGTCTCCTCAAAAACCACGTACCCTTCGTTCTGGTAGCAACCAAAATAACCATTATTGATATCGTAAAATCCATCACCATCTGCATCATTTACGTAATAATATCCCGCACCAACATCAGCAGAGTTGTCGTCACAATCAGTCAATGACCAAGCGTCATACAGAATATAACCCACCGGCTGAGTGCAACTCATCATAAACGTATTGAAATTACCAGTACCATCTCCATCTAAATCTTGCACATAAAAAAGGACAGTAACAGCAGGATCTTGGTCGTTGCAATCATCTGAACCAAACACGCCACAAGGTGCAAATTCTGTTGATCCCACGCCATCACCATCATAGTCAGCATATGTTATGTCAATAGGATAACAATCTCCTGCAACCAAAACATATCCAGAAGGGGGGTAGCATGTCGTAGTGTAATCCCACTCTGCACCAAATCCATCTCCATCGTAGTCTGCGTAATAGGTTAAGGCATTGACTGAACTGAATGGGTCATAGTCATTACAATCTGTATTGTAAATGGATCCACCGCAGGCCACTAAATTATTGGAGCCATAACCATCCTGGTCTACATCTTCATAAAGAATAACCGAGTCATCACAATCATCCGAATTATAAACGCCACAATTGTCCAATACATCTGAACCAAAACCGTCATAATCCGAATCGGCATAGGTCAAAGAAAAATCATCGCAATCCGGTTCAGAAGCATTGATATCGATATAAACAAAACCAGGATCAGCGAAACAGCCCCAGTAGGCCACATTCCAATTGGCGTATCCATCGCCATCTTGATCTTGACCAAAATAAGCTCCACCAACCGCATTGGGATCGTTGTCAAAACAATCCAATTGCGTTACACCAGCTTGGTAAAGAATGTAACCTGGTTGTGCTGAACAACCTTGGTAATAGTTGTAAAAATCACCGTAACCATCGCCATCAAAATCAGCAGTATAATACTGAATTGAAACTGATGGATCATTGTCATTACAGTCATTACTATTATAGGATCCACATCCTGAAAGAATTGAGGATCCGTATCCATCACCATCTAAATCTTCATACATGACATTTGCATCATCACAATCTGTATTGTCCAATACATAACCAGGAATGGCGTTACAACCTATCCATATTCCGTTGCTTGCACTGCCAAAACCATCACCATCGGAGTCTTGGTTCCACGTAGGAACTACCCCGTTGTCGACAACACCATTGCAATCATTGTCTACTCCATCACAGATTTCATCTGTTGGAATTAAAATACAACTGCCATCATCCACCGTTGCTTCGGCTGCGAAATTGCATGCGGTTGGATCCGTACATCCATTGATGACGGGTGCCAAATTTTCAGCATCAATGGCGACATAAACAATCGAATTCATATTGTAATCGGCGGCACTTGGAGCGTTGGTCGAAAATCCAGGAACCAAATCGCGTTGAGCGGTCATGTGTACTTTTCCATTATACACATGAGGAGCAGCACAAGCGTAATTGTATTCCCAATTGACACCATCAATATTTGGGGATACATCCGTGGGGTCTGACCAGGTAAGACCACCGTCAGTGGATTTCACCATAAACAAATGACGACGGTAAATCCCGTTCTCCATGCTACCCTCCTTAACTCCATCAAACAAAATCAACAAATCTCCGTTGTCATTGGTAACAACGCTTGGATGATTTACAAGACCTCCAAACCCGTAGGCTCCCATTTCATTCCAATTGATATTTAATCCTCCTACCATATTGGGAGCAACACCAGCAACTACATTCAAATCATCTGAAACATCTAATGCACTTCCTGCATAAGCTGAATTCCAATAGCGTATTTGCCCAGTAGCAGGGAAATAACTAAATTGACCATCATAGTTGTAAAGTGGGTCGATATAATCCATTGTGGCATAAGACACATGCACGACTCCATTTCCGTCCACCACAACACTTCCTGATGTACTTGTTGATGTAATGGCATCCTCTATTCCATCACCATTCACATCTGTTCCTGAGTCAATAACGTAATTATCAAGGGGAAAATCATGGAAGGTATATCGGGTCCAATTCGAACCATTGTTATAAGAAATCCAAACGTAAGAATCTTGCAATGATCCAAAACAAGCCACTGCCACTGTATTACCAGAAGCCGACATCGCATAAGTATCACCTCCAAAGCCATACATTGGAGCGGACATTCCTTCAAAAGTCATGTCAATAATATCCCATGAAGAACCACCGTCCTGAGAGCGATAATAAAGTACTTGCTGATCCAGTCCATTGATGTATGCTCCATTCACGTTTGTTGAAGCCACCATGTGAATGGTGTTTCCATCTGACCCTCCTGAACATGCTCTGTTCCACAAAATAGGCTCTCCAGCTGCACTAGGAATAACACCCA
>JBDKGG010000164.1:0-3495 GCA_039798325.1 Bacteroidota bacterium | reverse complement strand
AAGGATGGTGAAATTGTGATTCAAGGAGATCACCGAGAGAAAATAGTACAGTTGTTATTGGATAAAGGTTATCCTACAAAAAAAGCAGGAGCATGATGAATGAGATGTTTGGAATTTCCGTGAAGTGTTTGCCACATACGGAGGAATTATTGGTGAAGGAATTGGCAGCATTGGGTGTTCAAGAAATTGAACCAGCAAGACGGATTGTTCATGGTTTGTGTGACATGGCAACCATGCAAAGGGTTTGTTATTGTTCAAGGTTGGCCTTGCGTGTTTTGGTTCCTTTGGAATCTTTTGCCATTCGCAAAGTGGATGACTTGTATAAGAAATGCTTGGCGATGGAGTGGGACAATTGGATGTTGTTGGATCAAACGTTTGCGATTGATTCTTTGGTTCGTTCTGATTTTTTCAATCATACACACTTTGCCAGTCTTAAAATGAAAGATGCGATTGCCGATTATTTTCGCAATCAATATGAGAAGCGTCCCAATGTGGATGCAGAGAATCCAGATGTGTTGTTTCACTTGCACATCGATGAGAATCAAGTCACCATTTCTTTGGACGCGGGTGGCAGATCGTTGAATCAACGAGGTTATCGCATGGGTTCAGGAGATGCGCCGCTCAATGAAGTATTGGCTGCCAACTTGCTTCAGTTTGCAGGTTACACCGGTGAGCAAGTTTTTGTAGACCCCATGTGCGGTAGTGGAACCTTGGTGATTGAGGCAGCCATGTTGGCTTCCAATACACCTGCTCAATACAACCGTCCTACTTTTCAATTTATGAAATGGCCCACTTTCAAGGAGGAACCTTGGTTGCAATTAAAGGCAACAGAAGATGCAAAGATCACCGTTCCTTCAGCCATGATTTTGGCCTCGGACTTTGATGACAATGCCATGGGGTGGACCAAGAAGAATAGCCGCAAGGCCAGCGTGATTGATTATATCCAAATGCAGCGGACAGATTTTTTTGATTTGGAACAACCCGCTGAAACGGGCATCTTGATGATGAATCCACCTTATGGAGAACGATTGTCTATTGAGAACGCAGAGGCGTTTTATCAAAAGATTGGCTCTGCCTTTAAACACCAGTGGGGTGGTTGGAAGGCATGGGTCTTTTCAGGAAGCATGGAAGGAATGAAATCCATTGGTTTAAAACCGATGCGAAAATCAAAATGGTTGAATGCTAAAATAGAGTGTTCGTTTCATGGTTATGAATTGTTTTCTGGAGATCGAAAAAGTTTTAAATCTCAAGGTGAGCTAAAGTGAGGATTGTCACTTTTTTGAATGAGAATTATTTTTTTCTTCGTAGTGTAAATGAAAATGGAAGAACGGTTTGAGTCAATTTTCAATCATGCCAATGAAGGCATTTTGATTGCCCATGCCAATGGGTTGATTCAAGTGGTGAATCCCCGTTGTTCGGATATGTTTGGCTACGAAGGAAATGAGTTGGTGGGGCAAAAAATAGAAGTGTTGGTTCCTACCCAAGTCAGAGGAAGGCACGAAGGTCATCGCCAAAGCTATCATGACAACCCGCATGCGCGTCCCATGGGAAAGAACATGGTGTTAGAAGGTTTGCGCAAGGATGGAACAACATTTCCTGTAGAGATTAGTTTGAGCCATTATCAAGAGGATGGCGTATCCAATGTCATCGCATTCATCATCGATGTCACAGAGCGCAAGTCACAAGAGAAGAAAATTCAAGAAGCTTATGATGCCCTTCAAGCCATGAACAATGGTTTGGAGCGAAAAGTATTGGACCGGACCATGGTTCTTGAAGAGGCATTGGTCAATTTAGAAAAGTCAAAAGATGAATTGTCTAAGGCATTGATCAAGGAACGGGAATTGAACGAATTAAAATCACGTTTCGTTTCAACGGCTTCACATGAATTCAGGACTCCATTGAGCACCATATTGTCTTCGATTGCGTTGGTTGAACAATATGGAATCAAGGCCGATTGGGAGAAGCAAGTCAAGCATGTGCAGCGGATTCGTCAGTCTGTGGGTGGATTAACAGAGATACTAGAGGACATCCTTTCTCTTTCAAAATTGGAAGAGGGCAAAATAGAAGTTCAATGGATTAATATTAATATCAAAGAACTCGTGGCCGATTTGTTAGAGGAATTGCAGACGATTTTGAAACCAGGTCAGTCATTTGATTATCAATTTTCTGGTTTGGAGCATTGGATAGGGGATCCCAAAATATTGCGGAATACCATCATGAATTTAATCAGCAATGCCATTAAGTTTTCGCACGAATCAAAGCCCATTGGAATAGAATTATATCGTACAAAAGATCAGCTGACCATAGTGGTCCAGGACCAAGGGCTGGGTATACCTCCTTCTGAAATGCCCCATTTGTTCCAACGATTTCATCGCGCCAGCAATGCGATCAATATTCCAGGGACAGGATTGGGGTTGAGTATTGTGAAAAGATGTGTTGAGCTCATGAATGGCGATATTTCGGTGAAGAGCCAAATCGAAAAAGGAACAACATTTACAATTGTATTAAAAGTCAATGAATAGTTTATGGAAAAGAAGACCATTTTAATCATAGAGGATAGTTTGGAGGTTAGAGAGAACACTGCTGAATTGTTAGAATTAGCGGGTTATCACGTATTGACATCCTCAAACGGAAAGGAAGGAGTTGCCGCTGCGCAGCAGTATCATCCTGATTTGATTTTGTGTGACATCATGATGCCCATTTTGGATGGATATGGGGTGTTGCATTTATTGGGAAAACATGTCGAAACCTCTCGTATCCCATTTATTTTTTTAACTGCCAAATCGGAGAGAAGTGATATCCGACGTGGGATGGAGCTGGGAGCAGATGATTATATTGTAAAGCCTTACAATGACACGGAGTTGCTCAAGAGTATCGAGGCGCGCATTCGCAAGGCGGATGGAAATGTGGGTACGATTGATCATTTGAATTTCCGATTGAATCAAATGAAAGATAAGGAAGTGTCTTGGGATGAGATTTTGAAAGATATTCCCGAGCGGCACATCCGCAACGTGGGTAAGCGTGATGTTGTATATTCCGAGGGCGACACTTGTCAAGGTGTTTATGTTGTTTTAAAGGGCAAAGTGAAGGTGTACAAGTCGCACGATTTGGGAAAGGATTTGATTTTGCGCGTTCGTGGCAAGGGTGAGATGATGGCTTATGTCTCTTTGCTACAAGGAGATATTCACTTGGACAATGCTGAGGCTTTAGAACCGTCTGAAATTCTTTTCATTCCGCGCAACTCATTCTTTCATTGGTTGGAAAATCAACCCAAGATGATGTTGGAGTTGATTCAATTGATGGCCGGAGCATTGGTCTTTGAGCGGGAACGCGCGGTTACTTTGGCTTATTCATCCGTGCGTAAAAGAACAGCATCTGCCTTGTTGCGTTTAAAGACAAGGTTTCATGATGGTAATCCTGATGTTTTGTTTACCATGCCCATTTCACGAGATGATCTGGCCGCCATGGTGGGTACAGCAACGGAGTCGGTCATCA
>JBDKGG010000163.1:0-3775 GCA_039798325.1 Bacteroidota bacterium | reverse complement strand
TATTGGACGCACCCAATTTGGATGTACGTGTAATGGGCGATGGAACGGCCAACTACGACATTGCCATTCCGGATTCGGCCAAGCCAGAACCTGAGGAACCATCCAAACCCATCAAGCTTTCTCTAAAAAGATACGCCATTGAGGCTGGCAACATCCGCTATGACGACAAGAGCTTGGCGATGGTGATGGACTTCAAGAACCTAAACCACGAAGGAAGCGGCGACTTTGCTGATGAAGTTTTCACGCTAAGCACCCTCACCACCGCGGACAAAGGAACTTTTTGGTTTGATGGTGTAACTTATGCCAACGAAGCCAATACAGAAATCAAAGCTGACTTGGCCATGGATTTGGGCAAGATGCGTTTTGAATTCAAAGACAACGAGGTAAGATTAAACCAATTGTACTTGCAAGCCAATGGATGGGTATTGATGCCTGAAGAAGACATTGACATGGACATTCAGTTCGGCGCAACCAAAACCGAATTCAAAAACCTGTTGTCCATGGTCCCTATGGAATTTGCGAAAGATTTAGAGGGAGTTGATGCCACAGGAAAAATTGGATTGAACGGTTTTGTCAAAGGAACCTACAATGACAAAAGCATGCCCAGCATTGGCTTAAAAGTCAACATCGAAAATGGTCGTTTCAAATATCCTGATTTACCCAAGAGTGTGGATGATGTGCAAGTGGATTTGAATGTTTTTGCTGACATGAACAATGAAGACAACACCACCATTGACTTGAACAAATGCCAATTGAAAATTGCATCTAACCCAGTAGAAATGGTATTGCATTTGAAAACACCTGAAAGCAATCCATTCATTGATTTCAAAGGAAAACTCAACATTGATTTGGCAACATTGAAAGATGTTATTCCCATTGGCAAAGAAGAAAAAATCACCGGAATCATTGATGCGGACATGCTCTTTAAAGGGAACATCAATGGCGCTGAATCAGGTAATTTCGAGGGATTGCAGGCAGAAGGAAAACTCAATTTGAAAAACTTTGATTACGAAAGCGATTCATTGCCCTATGACATTTTTATTCAAGACATGGCCTTGAATTTCACTCCACAGCAAGCCAATCTTTCTAATCTTTCCATCAATGTAGGAAAAAGCAAAATGATGATGAATGGCGGATTGACCCACTACTTGGAATATGCCATCAAAGATGAAAAATTGGTGGGCGTTTTGAATTTCGAAAGTCCGGAAATCAATGTAAACGATTTCATGGGAAGTACTGAAAGCACAACAGAAACAGCAGAAGCCGCTCCAGATGCAAATGCAGCCAATGCTCCTGCTGACACAGCATCATCCGTCGTTGTATTGCCGAACAACATCGATTTCACTTTGAATGCCAAAGTTCAAAAATTGAAATATGACAATGCAGATTTTACCAATGTAATTGGACAGGTTCGATTGGCAGATGGCAAAGCGATGATGAAAGATTTGAAATTGAATGGACTCGGTGGAAGCCTTGCTGTGAATGGTGAATATGACGGAGGTGATGGCACAAGACCTTCGATGAACATGAACATTGACATGAAAGAGGTTGACATCAAAACAACGACTACTACGTTTGTCACCTTGGAGAAATGGTCACAAGCTGCAAAAAATTGTGCCGGTAAAGTTTCCATGAACCTGGATTTGAAAACCCTTTTGGACAAGCAGATGATGCCCATCAACGCCAGCGTGGATGCCAAAGGAAATCTAAAAACCAATGACGTTGTGCTCACAGGATATGTCCCCATGATCAAGTTGGCCGAAAAGACTGGACTGGACAAATGGAAACAACCCATTCACATCAAAGACGTGAACGTCAACTTTACCATCCAACAAGGTATCATTAAAGTACAACCTTTCACCATTAAAGTAGACGACATCCCAGTGAAGATGGAAGGACAAGCCACATTGGATCAGAAAATAGACTACACCTTGGAGACGGATGTTCCTTTTGACAAATTCCCTTCAGGTTTAGCCAATCAAGCCAACAGCTTCGTTGGTCAGATTAACCAAAAGCTGGGCACTCAATTAAAACCCGGAAACAAAATCAATTTGATTGCACGAATCACAGGTGATGTAAGCAATCCTGATGTCAAAGTAACGAGCAAAGCATTGGGTGAAGAAGCTGTTCAAGATTTGAAAGAACAAGCGGTTCAATTGGTGAAAGAAGAAGCGGTGAAACAAGTAACCGAGTTGAAAAATGACGCTTTAGAAAAAGCCAAAGCAGAGAAAGAAAGATTGGTGCAAGAGGCCACTAAGCAAGCTGAAAAAATCAAAGCAGAAGCGCGCGTGGCCGCAGAAAAAGCGAAGAGTCAAGCCTATGCAGAAGCCGATAAAGTAGCAACCAAAGGTGGAAACTTTGTAGAGAAAGCGGCCAATAAAAAGGTGGCAGAGGAAATGAAGAAGAGCGCAGATAAAGCCTATGCCAAGTCAATAGCCGAGGCCGATAAGAAAGCGGATCAATTGGTGAAGGATGCCAATGCAAAAGGTGATCAATTGATCCAAAAAGCCAGCGAATCCGGTGATCAGCAGATCAACAAAATCAAGTAAACAAGATTCATCACTTTTGAAAATGGTTATCCCCAGGGGTAACCATTTTTTTTAGTCCTTGTCGTAATCAAAGTCGGTTGACTTCAGCACCTTATTGTTCCGCTTCGCGATTTGATAATCTTGGAATCGGTCTTTGACAAAAACCAAGAACTCATATTGCGAACTGGATTTCATGAATTCATCAGAGACATTGAGGTATGAAATAAAATCATCAAAATCTTCTGTGCTCAACTCGATGATTTTGTAATCCACATAGATGGTAAACAATTCTTTGAGCAAATCACGGCGGCGATCATCATTTTCCAATTTGGCTACAATCCGCTTGCTCGCTTCCTTTTTGCTCAACTGCTGATACAAGAAGGTAATGGGGCTGGACACCGCATTGATTCCAGACAACAGATAATCATTTTCATTGTATCCCAAAGATTGAATATCTTTTTGAATGTCTTCCAAATCACGGGGCGCGAAAATGTTCAAGGTAGCATAGCTGTAGGTGCGCTCATTGAGAAAAACCTTGGGATAATACACCGTTTTCAAAACAGAATCTTTGAAACAGATTTGACGGGCATAATAACCCAAGCAGGTAATGGTCAAAGTGTCGGTCTTGTTGCACTCAATGACAAAACTACCATCCGGAGATCCAAACGCTCCCTTCTTGGTTCGGGTATTGAGGACAATGGAGTTGGGGACAGGCTGACCTCGCTCCTCCAACACCTTTCCTTTGACGCGAATGATTCCTTCCTGCGCATATCCATTGCACACCAGAGAAACGAACAATAACAATCCCAACCCTCTCATAAAACAAAAATGCATCATTCTCACCATGAAGCGACGGAATTGTGTTTTTTTTCGAAGCCAACAATGAATGTGTTCAAAATACACTTTGGTTATATTTGTTGGAAACTAAACAGAAGACATGAAAAAACTTTTGCTCTTTTTGTGCTTGGCCATGGCCCAAGGACTTTTTGCAGTCAATGTCACCTTTCAAGTGAACATGGCCCAACAAACGGTATCTGCCAATGGCGTATTTGTCGCTGGATCGTTCCAAGGATGGAATGCCACTGCCAGTCCAATGCTCGACCCAGATGGTGATCAGATATTTTCCTACACCGCTGATATCGCAGCAGGAACAGCCATTGAATACAAGTTCATCAATGGCGCATCCTGGGAACAAGTACCCACTGCTTGTGGGGTGGGTGGATTCTCCAATCGTTCATTGAACGTCC
>JBDKGG010000162.1:0-8944 GCA_039798325.1 Bacteroidota bacterium | reverse complement strand
CGCCACCAAGGTGGATAGCTGGATTGACATTGAAGGGGGTATTGGCAATCTCTTTGCCTATGCCAGTTTGCGCAGACAATTCCCCAACGAAAGATATTATGTAGACGGTGAGATGGCCAAGCTGTCCAAGAATGGGACATTTGGAGGACACCACATCATGGTGCCCAAAGAAGGTATGGCTTTTCATATCAACGCTTTCAACTTTCCGGTTTGGGGAATGTTGGAGAAAATTGCGGTTAACCTCTTGGCTGGTGTTCCCGCAGTGGTGAAACCTGCCAGCATATCTTCTTACTTGGCTGAGGTTGTCACAAAAGACATCATTGCTTCCAACATTCTACCACAAGGAGCGTTGCAATTGATCATGGGCAGTGCAAATTCCGCATTGGATCATGTCACCTTGCAAGATGTTGTGACTTTCACAGGTTCGGCACACACCGGAAAAAAATTAAAAGCCCATCCAAGAATTATTGCGGAGTCGGTTCCATTCAATATGGAAGCGGACTCACTGAATTCTGCCATTTTGGGATTGGATGCGGCTCCAGGATCGCCTGAGTTTGATCTGTTCATCAAAGAAGTCCGCAAGGAAATGACGGTAAAGTGCGGACAGAAATGTACCGCGGTGCGCAGAATCATCGTTCCTGAAAAATATGTGGAGGACGTGCAGATTGCTTTGGGCAAGGCGCTGTCTCAGACTGCTATCGGCAATCCGCTCAACGAAAAAGTTCGCATGGGTTGTTTGGCTTCGCAATCGCAACGCGAAGATGTATTGGCCAAATTGGAGATTTTGAAAAAAGAATCGGAGATGGTCATTGGTGGACAACAACCAGAAATCATTGACGGTGATTTCAACAAAGGCGCTTTTATTTCGCCTGTTGTCTTTTTGAACAACCAACCCTTTACGAATTTGAGTTCACATGAGGTGGAAGCTTTTGGACCAGTCGCTACCCTATTGCCCTATAGCACAACTGAGGAAGCCGTGGCCATCAGCAAATTGGGTAAGGGTTCCTTGGTATCCAGCATCACCACCTTTGATGATCACGAAGCCAAAGACTTTGTTCTTGGAGCGGCATCGCACCACGGACGCATTTTGGTGCTGAACCGAGAATCTGCTGTGGAAAGCACTGGTCACGGATCACCCATGCCTTTACTGGTTCACGGAGGACCGGGGCGCGCCGGCGGTGGCGAGGAAATGGGTGGAAAGCGTGGTGTTCTTCATTACATGCAAAGAACAGCCATTCAAGGCACGCCCACTACCCTATCCCACTTGACCAATGTGTATCAATACGGAGGAAAACAAAGGGAGGCCAATCCGCATTTGTTCAGACAATACTTTGAGGACTTGGTGATAGGAGATACAGTTTTCACCCACAAGCACACGGTAAATGATGCCGACATAGTGAACTTTGCCAATGTAAGTGGGGATAATTTTTACGCCCACATGGACGCAACCAGTTTGGAAGGAACCATTTTCGAGAGACGCGTGGCGCATGGCTATTTCATCTTGTCCAAAGCCGCAGGTTTGTTTGTAGATCCCAAGAAAGGACCGGTGCTCTTGAATTATGGATTGGAGGACTGCCGTTTTACCAAACCCGTTTATCCAGGAATGACCATCGGGGTGCGATTTACGGTAAAAGAGAAAGTGGACCAAGAAAAAAGAAACGAAGAACACATTGCCAAAGGCATCGTTAAATTCTTGGTGGATGTGTACGATGAAACTGGTGAAACCGTGGCTTTGGCCACCATTCTCACCATGGTTAAAAAACGAAACGGTTGATTCAATTTCTAAAATACATAATGATTGGGGTAGGATTTTTCCTACCCCTTTGTATTCAAAGTCAACAGATTCAACCGCTGCTCACAACAGCTCAAATGTTGCAAGACCTGGATACATTGGCTTCCCGCATTCAGGCATCACATCCCTACCCAACAGGCTATGCCAAGGTGGAAGAATGGCAAGCCGCTATGCAAATCGCCAAAGACTCTTGTGCCAAGGGAGAAAGAGATGTCATTGAATTTTCGCTAATTGTGGGGCGATTGCTGCGGACCATGCAAGATAGCCATACCCAAGTCCATGTCCCTTCCCTGTGGAATCAGCATCTAAATCAAACACGCAGAATCATTGCATTCAAAACCACGGGGAATCGGGTGAGCAAAGATCCCCTTCATCTTATTCCGTTGGGTGCTGAATTGTTGACATTGGACGGCCATCCCTTTGAAGAAATTGTCTCGAAGTTTCAACCTTGGTTGATTCAAGAAAAAAATAGTCTTGACGGAATGTCACGCATCCAAGATCAGATGTTTCCCGTTTATTTTTCTATACTTTATCTGCAACAGCAAAATCATATTGTCATCCACTACAAAGACTTATTGGGACAAGAACAAAGCATTGATTACCCTACTTGGGGAACTAAGGAGAAAGAAAAATACCAAAGACAAAATAAAGCACTCTACGAAGAGTTGCCCAAGACCGAATTCAGGACAGATACCGCATACCTATCCATTGCTTCTTTCGCGCCTGACAAAATGGCCAAGCAGAATAGGGTTATTCATCGTTTTTTTAAGCAGTGTGAAAAGAAGGAAATTGGGCAATTGATTATTGATCTCCGTGACAACACAGGAGGAAAAAGCACTGAGGTAGAATACGTCATGTCCTACTTATTAAAAGATGGATACAATGCCCCACACAACATAATCGTCAAGCGAAGTGAATTATCGGATGGCCGAGTTCCTTGGTTGAAACATTGGGTGGTCAGAAAAATGCTTCGTTTATTTTTTAGAAAAAATGAAGATATCCAACGCTACGTGGATTTAATGGAATTGAAACATGGTGAGGTGGATACTTTGTATTTCAATAATAACATGAAGCAAAAAAGATGGATTTACACCGGACAAACCCATCTTTGGGTGAATGGGATGTCAGCCTCAGCGGCAGTTAACTTTACACAGGCATTCCAGCAAAATCAATTGGGCACCATTTGGGGACAATGCATCATGGGCAATGATCAAGGGACATTTGGCAATGCCGCTCCAACCCAGCTCCCCCATTCCAAAATTACCGTTTCCATTGCTACCATTCGATACAATTACGGGCCTGACTTTCAATTTGACCATCCCAATATTTGTCCCGATAAAAGGATAGAATATTCGATAGAAAATATTATTCACGGAACAGACCCTTATTGGTTTGCGATAAGAAAAAAGATTTAACTTGCGGACGCTATGCAAAAAGTGATTGTTTTATTCGTTGTTTTAATCCTTGGGCTCTCCACACAAGCTCAGAAAGCAACCATTTGTGGTCCAATAGTGGCCAAGGGCACATCGATTTCTGATTTGGGAACCGATCAAATCCAGCTCATTCTTTCCGCTTGGAAAGCCGATACACTCATCACCAAAAACTACAATTGGGATATCCAGAAGGTCGATACGCTCAAGCAATTGAGTCAGTTGGCCAAAGATCCTTTGGTGATTAAAAAGATTTACAAGGATTTGATTGCCTTTTACGCTTTCCACAAGAAAACAGAAGAAGTTTCACAGCTCAAAGCAGAAATTCAAAAAATGGAATTGAGCGAACTGCGCGACCAAAATGAAATTTTAAAAAAATCGGGTGACTCATTGCGGGCCCTATGCATGGACTTACAATCCAAGTATTCTTTTGGTCAAGAATTAATTGGTCAAATAGAAGGCGAGCAAGAGATGTGGTTTTTTGTAGCGGTTGTTTTGGCCTGTTTGCTCATCATAGTGACCATTCTCTATTTTTTGAAGAATGGTAAGACCGAAAAAGAAATTGTATACAAAGAAAAGAAGGTGGTGGTGCACGAACCCGCAGAAGATCAAGGCGAGATGATGCAAAAAATTGCCGACCTCGAGAAGTTGTACAAAACCAGTCTGCAAAGCATTCAGATGCAAGATGCCGAGAAAATTGAACAACAGAAAATCAATCAGGAGGCGGTGCAGTTCTTAAAAGAAGCCCAAGCTGAGTTAAAGAAAATTCAAGAAAACAAAACGATGACGGCAGAGGATTTCATGCGCTTGAGCAATGCCGTTCAACGAGCCATAACCAAGTTGTAAGATGCAAGGAATTCAAATGGTTGACCTCAAAGGTCAATATAATAAGATAAAAGCTGAAGTGGATCAAGCCATTTTGGAAGTCATAGAACAAACGGCGTTTATCAATGGTCCTCAGGTTAAGAAATTGGCTACAGATCTCGCCCAGCACCTAGGAGTAAAGCATGTAATTCCATGCGCCAATGGGACAGATGCGCTTCAAATTGCGATGATGGCATTGGACCTGCAACCAGGAGATGAGGTGATTACGACCTCTTACACCTACATTGCCACTTGTGAAGTCATTGCCCTCCTCCACCTCACACCCGTTTTTGTGGAAATCAATCCAGATACTTTCACCATTGACCCGTCAGCCATTGAAAAGGCCATAACGCCAAAAACAAAAGCCATTGTGCCGGTCCATTTATACGGGCAATGCGCTGACATGGAAGCCATTTTGGAGATTGGTAAAAAACACAACATTGCCATTATTGAAGACACTGCGCAAGCCATCGGTGCAACGTATACTTTTTCAGATGGTCATCAGGCCAAAGCAGGCTGCATGGGCACCATCGGAACAACCAGTTTCTTCCCATCCAAAAATTTAGGTTGCTACGGAGATGGAGGCGCCATCTTCACCAATGACGATGCATTGGCAGAGAAAATCAATATGGTCGCCAATCACGGTCAAAAGACCAAATATTACCATGATATTGTTGGTGTGAATTCACGCTTGGACACCATCCAAGCCGCCATTTTGTTGTGCAAATTGCCCCACTTGGAAAGTTACAGCGATGCACGACGTGCCGTCGCAGCAGCCTATGATGAAGCATTTGCCAACCATCCCAATATCAAGATTCCGGTTCGCAATCCCAAAAGCACACACGTATTTCATCAATATACCTTGACTTTATGTGGAGTCAACCGAAATGAGCTTCAGGAATATCTCAAAGGCAAAGGGGTGCCCACCATGATTTATTATCCGCTCCCCGCGCACAAACAAAAAGGATATGCTTCGGCACATTTCGAAGCTGGTTCTTTAGCCCAGACCGAAATCCTCTGTGAGAATGTGATTTCATTGCCGATTCACACCGAGATGACGCCAGAAATGCAGTCCTATATCATCGAATCGGTTCTAGGCTTTTTCTAGAAAATAACTTTTGAATATTGAAAAGAAGGCTGCATTGAATGCAGCCTTTTTATTTTTTTTAAACACCGCTTGGTGTACAAATAACACTTTCTTATATTTGTTACCAAACCTAATCAAAAACTAACTTGCCAATGAAACGGATTGCACTTGCTATCCTAGCGTTGATGGGCCTTTCTGCTGCACACGCTCAAATTTTGACAACCAGTCCTGCGTTTCCTACGCAAACCGATCAGATTACCATTTACTACAATACAACTACTGGTAATGCCGCTTTAACCGGGTTCACCCCTGTTTATGCACATACAGGATGCATCACCAGCAATAGTGTTGGTCCCAATGATTGGCAGCATGTAGTAGGCAACTGGGGAGTGGCGGATCCAACGGTAGTGATGACGCCACTGGGAAATAACCTCCATCAAATTGTCATTACCCCTCAAACGTTTTACAACCTCAATGTCGGAGAAACCATCAGTCAACTCAAGTTTGTTTTCAGAAACCAAAGTGGAACTACCGTTGGACGCAATGCGGATGGTTCTGACATCTCACTCGACATTTATCAACCTGGATTCAATGCCACATTGCAATTGCCCAGTGCTGTTTCCTCGATTGTGCAACCCAATACCAACAATACCATTACAGGCGTGGCCTCCGTGGCCTGCAATTTGAGCCTTTCCATCAATGGGAATGTTGTCAATTCATTGTCCAACGCATCCACCATCAGCTATACCTTCAATAGTGCCAACGCTGGTGAATATGAGGTGATATTTACAGCGAATAACGGTATAGAAATCATTTCGGATACCTGCTACTATCTCATTTTGCCTGCGGTCAATATAGCTGCCAGTCCTGCCGGTGTGATCGATGGAATCAATTACATCAACAACAACACGGTCATTCTTCAGCTTTTCGCCCCCAATAAGGATTATGTCTTTGTTGTTGGTGATTTCAACAACTGGAATTTGGATTTGAATTACTTCATGAACCGCACACCTGATGGCCAACGCTATTGGCTTCAAATATCCGGTCTTGAACCCAATGTTGAGTATGGATTTCAATACCACATCGATGCAGAGGGCTTAAGAGTGGCCGATGTTTATGCCGATAAAATTTTAGATCAGTGGAATGATCCTTGGATTTCCACCAATATCTATCCCAACATCAAACCCTATCCATATGGTTTGACGACAGAGCCCGTATCTGTTTTAGAAATCAATCAAACGCCTTTCAATTGGACGGATCAATCCTACATCAAACCCGCCAAAGAAAAATTGGTGGTTTATGAATTGTTAATGCGCGATTTTATGGAGGAAGAAAGCTATCTCAACCTCATAGACACTTTGGATTATTTGGAAAATCTTGGAATCACCGCGATCGAATTGATGCCCATCAATGAGTTTGAAGGGAACAACAGTTGGGGTTACAATCCTTCCTTTTATTTCGCTCCAGACAAGGCTTACGGAAAAGAAGAGGATTTAAAGGCTTTCATCAATGAAGCACACAACAGAGGAATCGCTGTGGTCATGGATATCGCATTGAATCACAGTTT
Organism: Bacteroidota bacterium; assembly: GCA_039798325.1. Taxonomy (GTDB): domain Bacteria; phylum Bacteroidota; class Bacteroidia; order Flavobacteriales_D; family Sanyastnellaceae; genus CAMCTV01. The sequence continues at coordinate 2,204 of JBDKGG010000162.1, read as the reverse complement.
TGGTCAAAGTCCAATGGTCAGAATGTACTTTAACCCCTCAGCCGGAACCTATGGACAGCCTACTGCTGAAAATCCATGGTTCAACCAAACACCCACGCATGATTTCAACGTGGGTTATGACTTCAATCACGAAAGTATTCACACCAGAAATTTCTGCAAGCGGGTTATTGGTTATTGGTTAAATGAATACCACATAGATGGTTATCGATTTGATTTGTCCAAAGGATTTACCCAAAACTATACGCTGGGTAACATTGCTGCATGGAGCGCTTATGACCAAAGCAGAGTAAATATCCTAACCGATTATTACAACCACATGCAAACAGTCGAACCCGGTTCTTACTGCATTCTTGAACATCTGGGAGACAACAGCGAAGAGACGGTACTGGCCAACATTGGCATGATGCCTTGGGGCAAAATGACAACCCAATTTGAAGAAGCATCCATGGGATATAGTGGCGACATCAACTGGGCTTCTTATCAAAATCGTGGATGGAATCAACCAAATTTGGTGGCCTATGCAGAAAGTCACGACGAAGAGCGCCTGATGTACAAGAATTTGCAATTTGGTAATTCAAGCGGAAGCTATGACGTTCAAAACTTACCCACTGCGCTCAAAAGACAAGAATTGGCTCACTGCCTATTGATCCCGATACCTGGTCCAAAAATGATTTGGCAGTTTGGTGAGTTGGGATACGACATTTCCATTTTTCAATGTGAGAATGGTACCATTAGCAACAACTGTAAGATTGACCCAAAACCCATTCTTTGGAACTATTACGATGACCCGAACCGACTTCACGTATATAAAGTGACCGCCGCCCTTAATCAACTCAAAAAGAATTATCAAACTTTCAGCACCAATACGTATACATTAGATGGATCTGGAAAAGGAAAACGATTGATTTTAGATGGCGCCAGTATGGATGCCGTGGTTGTAGGAAATTTTGATGTCATCAGCATCAATATGATTCCTGGTTTCACCCACACAGGAACTTGGTACGATTACTTCACCGGTCAAACCATCAATGTGCTCAGTACAACCGACGCTTTTGGATATTCACCTGGAGAATATCATCTGTATACCGATCAGCCATTGCCATTGCCCGACTTGGTTTCATGCTCAACCTACAATCAACCATGTGATGACGGCAATGCCAATACGATTGATGACGTTTTCAATGAAGTTTGTGTTTGCGAAGGAACATTGCTTTTGGCCGGATGTATGGACGCTTCAGCCTGCAATTACAATGCGCAAGCATTGGTAGATGATAACAGCTGTGCCTTCCCTGGAGATGTGTGCGACGACGGAAATAGCAATACGGTAAATGATGTCTTTGATAACAATTGTCAATGCGCTGGCACGGTCGGTATTGAAGAGAACGTCTTGTCAAAATCTGTGATTTACCCCAACCCCACTTTATCGGATTGGAATGTTCAATTCCCGATGGACATGGACATTGAGAAAATTCAATTGATCGATTTTGCTGGTCGCCTCGTATTGGAAAAAACAGTTCATCAGAAAACCAACCTCATCACAGTAAACGGAAGTGAGTTGGCCAAAGGCCTATACACCATTCGAATAATGGGAACCAACGGTATGTATTTCAATACAACCATCACCAAAAATTAAACTAACCAAAACCTATATCATGATTCAAGTAAAACGATTGATGTTCCTGTTGCTGGCAGGGCTAAGCATTCAAGCTTGGTCCCAAAGCATCAGTGGAACAGTGAAAGATGAGAAAAACATACCCTTGCCCGGGGTGGTTGTTTCTGTGAACAAATTGGGCAAAGGGACACAGACCGATGTCAATGGTAAGTACACACTCGACTTGCCTGCAGGCAATCACACCGTGAGCTACACTTTGATTGGATTTAAAATTTTCGAATCCAATATCACCTTGATAGCTGGTCAAAAGTTGCCTTTGGACATTAAAATGTTCAACGACGACATCACTTTGGACAATCTTGAAATTGTGGGGTATGGTATCGAGCGAAACAAACCCACAACAGGAGCCGTCTCAAAAATCAATGGAAAAGATGTTACTGCGGTAAGAACGCCATCCTTTGAAGCCGCGCTTCAAGGCCAGGCTGCAGGTTTGCAGATTTCGCAGGGATCAGGTATGGCAGGTTCAGGATCTATTGTTCGAATCCGAGGTATAAGCTCAATCTCTGCAGGTGGAGATCCTTTGTACATCGTC
>JBDKGG010000161.1:0-14295 GCA_039798325.1 Bacteroidota bacterium | reverse complement strand
CTACGCCAATCTTCGGCAATGATTTCATCGAAAAAAAGAAGCCTCTCCAAATGGACTCCTTGACCTGTGATCCGCCCAATTGGTGGGTGGGCATGCAAAACCCAAACTTGGATTTGTTGGTTAAAGGCACCGATTTTTCTGGATTGAAGCAGGTACTCACCAACGTTGCACAGATTAAAATAAACCATTGGGAACTGCTTCCCAATTCGCATTTTGTCCTACTCAAACTAGAAATTTCACCAACCTGCCCGGCGCAATGGGTGCACTTCCAATTTCAATTTAAAGATGGTCGGCAAAATGGGATGGACTTTCTTCTTCAAAAAAGAACAGGGTATCAAGCCCAAGGAATTGATGCCAACGACATTATGTACATGGTTTATCCCGACCGATTTGCCAATGAAAACCCCAACAATGACAGCGTTCCTGGATATTATCAGGGTGTACACCGAAATGGCAGAAAAACCCGCCATGGTGGTGACCTAGCGGGCATTGCTGCTCACCTGGATTATATACAATCCACTGGTCATTCTGCCATCTGGCTCAATCCCGTTCTTGAGAATAACCAACCCATTGACAGTTATCATGGCTATGCCACAACCCACTCCTACAAGATAGACGCAAGACTTGGTAGCAATGCGCAATACCAAAGGTTGGCCCTATTGTGTCACGAAAGAAAAATGAAAGTGGTTTGGGATGCGATATACAACCACTGGGGAAATGAACACTACCTTTTCAAAGACATTCCGGACTCCAATTGGTTTCACTTCTTCCCTACTTTCACCAAAACCAATTACCGGGCAGAAACGCTGATGGATCCGTACGCCAGCGATTTTGATAAAAAACTGATGAGTGACGGCTGGTTTGATATCCACATGCCCGACCTCAATCAACAGGATCCCAATTTGGCCACTTACTTGATCCAAAATACCATCTGGTGGATGGAATACGCTGGAATAGATGCCATCAGAATCGATACCTACAGCTATCCGGACCAAACCTTTATGGCACAGTTGAACCATGCGGTTAAAACAGAATATCCCAACGCATTTCTTTTTGGTGAAACCTGGGTAACCGAACCCACTGTCCAAGCCTGGTTTGTCGATGACTTTAAATACAACAAGCTCAAAACACAATTGGACGGTGTTACCGACTTTCAATGGTATTTCGGGGTAAGCAAAGGATTGAACGAAAACTTTGGTTGGGAAGAGGGTTTGAGAAGAATGCAACTGACCCTTACGCAAGATGTCATTTATGAACACCCCGAAAACAATGTCATCTTTTTGGACAACCACGATTTGAGTCGTTTCTACTCGGTTGTAGGCAAAGACCTCAAAAAATGGCAAGCAGGAATGGGCCTATTGATGACGCAGCGCGGAATTCCTTGCTCCTATTACGGCACGGAATATTTATTCGATGGATTTACCAATCCCGATGATCTGGTCCGACAAGAATTCAAAGGCGGCTGGAAGGGTGATTCGGTCAACTATTTCAAGCGGATAAATATTACTAACCAGGAAAAAGAGGCATTTGACTTCTATACCCACCTCACCCAATTGAGAAACAAACACCGTTGGGGTTCAATGTCATTAAAACAATTTGTTCCAGAAGACAACGTCTACGTTTATTTCAGGTACAATGAAAACAAAACTTACATGATGGTGGTCAATTTGGGAGAAAAAACAAACCTCGATTTGTCTCGATACCAAGAAATGCTTCAAGAGGGGAACGCCATGCGATCACTCATCCATGAAAACAACCACTCTGCTCAAGGAATATTGAACTGGAAGAAAGGACAAGCTTTTGAAATATTTGAGCTGATTACCACTTCATCACCTTCAAAATAGAAGGATAGGTATTGGCTCGCCAAGTGTTCTCGGTTGATGGCATCCAGGTTATATGCTGAATATCTTCCTCGTGTTGTGGGATTAACGCGTCTTCCATGGTGCCCAGCATTTCATACCAATGGGTATCCTTTAAAACCCATTGTCCTTTGTGATGATACAAATGGTAAATAATGCCCAATTTCAGACCAAGTGTCAAGCGATGCACACCACACTCCTCTTTGACTTCTCTTAGTGCTGCAGCCACTATGGTTTCTCCTTCATCCACTTTTCCTTTGGGCAAATCCCATTTTTCTCTGCGATAAATCATCAGCACATCTTGATTTTCATTCATCACCCTTCCGCCAGCAGCGGTAATGATTTTGAACGAAGACATAAAATCTTCCCAATCGCCTTCAACCGTTCCGCTTAAACCGCTGCAAATCCATGATCCTTGTTTATGCTGGAGGTTCTCAATCATGGATGCCCAAGTATCAAAATCTTTTCCCAAAACCACGGCTGATTGTCCCAATTGAGGAGCTTGATCCGTAAAGATGATCAACGATTTGTTTAAAAACACTTCTTGGTAAAAAGCCATAAAAAACAGATTAAACGGTGATCAATAAATTTTGAATGGTCTGAAAACTCAAGGGTTTTCCGATAAAATCATCCACCCAATCATCACTCTTGGCTTTGCTCAAATCTCTTTCATCCAAAGTTGAAGAAAGCACATAAATCTTGGCAAGTTTCACATCGGGTCGTTCAATGGTCTTCAATTTCGTTAAGACTTCAAAACCATCCATCTCAGGCATACGAATATCCAAAAACAAATAATCAACCGGAACTGCCGCATGTTGTGTCAAGTAATCAATCAACTGAGGCCCTGAGCGAAAAACATCTATGATGGCATCTGGTACAATGCGCTTAATGACTTCGCGATGAACCAAGTTGATGACTTCGTCATCGTCTACCAAAATGATGTGCGGCGTTTTCATTGCGGTAAAGATATTACCATTTGCGTTCCTTCATTCTTTTTTGAAAGCACTTCAATGGTTCCATTCATTTTATTGACAATCTCTTTGCAGATATACAATCCCAAGCCTGTTCCCACTGAATTGGATGTGCCGCGGAAGAACATTTCAAATATGCGCTGAACATGTTCCTCAGCTATCCCTTCTCCATTATCCGCAATCTCTATGGTGACACGCTGCGGGTCATTGATGATATGAACACGTATTTCAGCATCCGTTTCTGGTCTCTTGTACTTGACAGAATTTCCAATAATGTTTTTAAGCAATACATTCACCCTGGCGCGATCCAAAAAAACCTCGGCTACTCCTTCAACATGGATGAACAATGCGATCGGGTCAACCGTGCTAAATTTCAAATCATCGAAAACATTTTGAACCATTTCCTCCAAATTGAAAATTTCCGGCTTTAAGTTCAATCTTGAGTTGCGCGAATACTCCAATATTTCTTGAATTGTTCCATCCAAGCGACCAATAGAAACATCTGCCATACTCAAAAAACGTTTTCCGTCCTCTGTCAATTGATTGTCGTACATCAACAAAGACAAAATACCTTTAATCGATAACAACGGTGATCTCAAGTCGTGCGAAATACTGTACACAAAATTATCCAACTCCAAATTGATCTTCTTCAACTCCTCGTTTTGAATCAAAATGGAATTTTGACTTTGCTTCAAATCAGTCACATCCTTTACACTGCCCACCAAACGAATCAACGATCCTCGTTCATCTCGCTCAGCTATGGTCAAGCATTCAACAGTCCGCACTTGTTGATCATTGGCTCGGATGATGCGGTACTCATCGTGCACCACCCCCACTTCGCCTTCCATCATTTGTCTTAATCTACCCAATACATCCTCTTTATCATCTGGGTGAAGAACACTCCTCCACAATTCGTTTCTGTTGGTGGTACTTGAACGATCAACCCCGTATATCTCCCAAAGCAAATCACTCCAATCAATTCTCATATCGGGCCATTCCAATTCCCAAACACCAATCATCGATTTCTCGGTGATCATTTCAAAACGAGAATTCATGCGCAACATCTCCTGCTGGATCTTGATTTCAGAGGTGATGTCCTTCTGGAGTGCAATGAAATTGGTGTGATGGCCCTCATCATCAAACACGGAAATAATCTCCAATTGATTGTAATATGGCAAACCCTCTTTGGTGTAGTTGACCAGGGTGAGCTCCACATCCTTTTTGTTCCAAAGCGCATCTTTCAACAACTGCCGATCAAAATCAGAAGTATGTTCACCTTGCAAGAATTCTTTGGGCTTCTTTCCTTTGATTTCAGCCAATGAAAAACCTGAAATATTGGTAAACGCCTCATTGACCCACTCCACGCGACCATAAGCATCAGATATAATCACACCATTCTTGGTTTTTGTTGCAATCAAAGACAACTTTCGCAATTCAGCTTGTGAGGCTTTAATTTGTTCCAATTGCCTTTCTACCTCTTCACCACGAATGCGCGTAGACAAGCCTGCCAAGAACTGCTGCACAAATACTTTGAAGATGGTGTGGTGCCGATCCAATATCTGATTATACAACGGTGCCTTGGTAATGCTAACAGCACCAACCAAGAAAACTTCTGTTTGAAATTCAGGTAAATTTTGATGAAAGAACAAACCTTCAAAACAAACATTCAAAGCCGACAAGCCCCCAAAAGACTCCAATTTGAGATGTTGCGTTTGTCCTGATGGAAATACTTGAGAAAGATGTTTTAAATCTTGCTGCACCAATTCTTCCCTTCCCTCAATATGAATGCTCTCTGAGTACAACTTGGCATGATTGTCCTTTAAGTCAACCATCAAAATCATGGCGGATTCTAGATCAAACACATCCACCAAGGCCTCTGTCATTACTTGATAATATCCGTCCAAGCGGGCAGCCTTAGTAGCCAACTCGTTGTAGCGATGCAGTCGTTTGTATAACTCCAACTCGTGATCCAATCGGTCACGGGTATTGATCAACTCCTGCTCTGTAGCAGAGAATCGGGTTACCCGTAGTTGCAACTCCTGATACCGCTCCTTTAGCGCTTCATATGTGAGCGACTCACCCATTAATTTCTGTACAACACATACAATGCCGTGGTGTAATTGTGGTAAGTATTTTGTCCACCCAAACGAGCAAACTCACCAAAGCCATACATCCCTAACCAAGCTGGACATTCGCCATTATTGTAGAAAGGATATTGCATTTTGCTCACCAATTCATCCTTGATGATTCGGTTGAACAAAAAGCGTCCGCGTGCCAAACAGTCGGCATGAAAAACGGCCACGACTTCTTTGCCATTGATGCGGTTCTTCATCACTTCCACCATTCTATCCATCTCAGAGAAAATCAATTCTTCATCTCTGGTCGTCAACCACAATTCTGTTCCTTCTGGAATTTCAGTGGCATAATGCATGTCGTTGCCCTCATGCTTGGTTACCACCCTTAAAATATGTTGATTGCCATATTCTTTGGCCAAATCATCTGAAAGCTTTTCTCCCAATGCGCCGATGGGAATTGAATCGCCACAAGTAGCATCAGCCGTCAATCCCAAACGGCGGGTGTATTCTTCCCAAGCGGGTTGACCATTGAATTCTTGAATGATGTGCCCATTGGACTTGGTTACCAATAATGGCTCTCCAACCGCTACAAATCCATGAGTGGCTTGTGTATCCACCGCTATGGATGGGTCAGAAAAACCAACGGCATAGGCGGCATGCTCATAAACCTGATCATCCACCGCCTGATAACTGATGACTCCGCGCATGTTGTCGGAAGAGGTGGCTCCAAAAATGGTGACCTCTTTGCCAAATACTTCCTCCAATGCCTCGATGCATTGATCATTGGCAATATCAATTCCAGAAGCCAAGAAATAAATCATGTTGATGCCTGGATTTTCAGACTTCATCTTTTGCGCCATTTCTAACGTCTTCTCGTATGAATTATGACCATAAATTCCGTCTACACTTCCAACGGTAAAATCTTTTCCTTGCACAGACATCAAGGCCATGTCCTTCATGGACTCACTCACGCCTTCCCTTCCGACCACACCACAGCATGACGCCGCAACAATGCGTGCATTGGGAGCCAATCGCTTGGCTTCAGTCACCATGTCTTTAAAATCATGGCCAATCGAGGCATGAAAAATCAACAAATCTGCATGTTCCATATCATTGCCCAAAGCAATTTCCATGCATTCATTGACCGCTCTCTTGGTATTCACGATTCGAGCACTAGAAGAATTAAATTTTATCATATTGTTTTATATTGATTTTCAAATGTAACATTTAAGCCATTCCACATATTTGACTTAAGTCACACAAACGATATTTCTTTAGCAGGGTTTCAATTGTTGAAAACTAAGACTTTCTGGCTCGCATTGCAATGTATTTTTGCAGCATGAGCATCGAAAAGAACATTGGTTATTCCGTCGCACAGCACTTGCTGCAAATTGAAGCGGTCAAATTGAGCCCTGAACAGCCCTTCACATGGGCCAGTGGTTTAAAATCTCCCATCTATTGCGACAATAGAAAAATCATGTCCTTCCCTTCCATCAGAAAAGAAGTGGCCAAGGCTTTTGCCGAAATGGTCTCCACTTTTCCCATCCAGCCTGAGATCATTGCTGGGGTAGCCACGGGAGGTATCGGCATTGGAGCCCTTGTTGCCGAAGAACTGAATTTGCCTTTTATCTATGTTCGCAGCGAAGCCAAGAAGCATGGGCTCAATAATCAAGTTGAAGGCATCTGCCCAGAGGGCGCAAAAGTATTGGTGATTGAAGATTTGATTTCAACTGGAAAAAGCAGTTTGTTGGCCGTTGATGCCCTTTTGGAGAGAAAAGCTGAGGTAGTGGGAATGATTGCCATTTTCACCTATCAATTCCCTGATGCCATCGCACGTTTTGAGACCTATGCATTTCCAGTAAAAACCCTCTCCAATTACAGCTACCTCTTGGAAAAAGCTTTGGAAATGAATTACATCCAATCCGCACAACATGAGGCATTGAAAGTATGGAAAGAAAATCCTGCTGCTTGGTCTGAACAATTCCTTTCTTCGCATGGAAATTAATTCAGAACCGTTTGTTTTAAACAACAACGAGGAAAACGTTCATGCTTTTTTGAACGACATGAACAATTTCCAGCAGTTCCTTCCTGCAGACTGCTCGGATTGGTCCAATGATGCCGACAGCTGTCAATTCAAAATCAAGTCAACCATTGATTTGAAGATTCGGAAAAAAATCGTTTCAGCCAACGAAATTCACTTTATCACAGAAAACAATCCGTTGTTGCCTGCGACCATTATTTTCCAGTCCTCCGCATCTGGAAATGCTACATCTGCGCAGATTTTTATCAAAGCCAATGTCAATTTTTTGATGGCCGGTATGATCAAGCCCATTTTAGAAAACCTGATGCACAATTTCCAAAAGCAGCTCCAAGCGCATTTTGCTTAGTCCACTTGTTTGATCATTTCCGCCAACGGAATCCTGAAGCGTTCGCCGTAAATGCCTTCAGGAATGCGTTTGCCACAGGAGATGACCATATTGACCTCTGCCTTTGAGGGCAATTGCAACAACTTCTTCAAACGTTTGCTATCGAAACCCTCCACCGGACAGGTATCATGGCCTTCAGCAGACATGGACAGCATAAACGTTTGCGCGGCCAATGCGGCGCTCTTGTGGACAACGATGCGCATATCTGTACCAGTCACTTGACGTACCATGGGTTTCTTTATGCCAGCGATGGTGACAAAGACTTTTTTCAGCAATCCTCTGAACCCAATGAAATCATTGTTGTATAACAAGGGCATCAACTGGCTGTAATATTTCAAAGCGCTTTGCCCTCTGAAACTGGGACGATCGCCATGTACGCTTTTAACATGATTCAAATTGGCTTCAGCTCGGGATTTCCAAAGATCGGGGCGCGCCACAACAACAACAATCTCTTTGGCTGTCTCAGTGGTATTTTGTCCCAAACAACAAAATGAAACTTCTTTGATTTTCTCAGCTGAACTCACGCGATACATCTCCCACAATTGCATGTTGCTGCTGGAAGGCGCCAACTGAGCGCGTTCCAAACTAAGTGTTACAGCGCCTGGATTGTAATCGATTGGATGGTATTTTCGCACCGCACGGCGGGTGTTGACTATTGTTGTAAAGGATTCTGATAGTGACATATTTGAAATGTAGGAGAGCGAAGGTAATTGAGAAATCGAAAGAAAAGTTTAATGCAGATTATAAATTCGAGATGAACTCTGGACCGAGAACAGGAATTTTAGCGCTCCTGAAGTCCTTGATATTTCGCGTAACCAAGCCACTGATATTCTTGATAACATAGGCGCATTCTAGCTGAATAGCATCTTCCACATCGTTTAAGTTGGATCGAAAAGCCTTTTTAAGCATTTCATCCTCCACTGCAACCACCTCACAGCAATCCATCAAAGCCGCTATAGCCTTTCTCAGTTGTTTTTCTTCGCTGTATTTCCGAAGGATATAATAACAAGTGGCAATTGAGTGAGAGGACAAATATAACTTAACGCGCCCCTCATCTGCTGCCTGGAAAATGGCCAATGCATGATGTGAAAAAGGCACACGACAAGCCAAATAATCTACCACGATATTGGTATCGATGAAGTACTTTTTCATGCGTTTTTGTTCTGAAGATATTCCCTAGCGGCTTTTTTCTCATCAAAATCTTTGGGCAGTTTAGCAATGCCCAAATATTGAGACATTCCCTTTTTCACTGAAGATTCTGGATGATTCACCAGTTCCTGTAAATAGCTTTCAATAAGAGAAGACAAACTCCTACCCGAAGCCTTGGCATATTCTTTTGCTCTGCTGGCAACCTCTTCATTGATGGATAAAGTTAGCTTATACATTTCATTACGTATTAATTCTTCAAATTTACGTATACAATGTTGTTCTATTGTTTTCATAAAGATTTTTTTTTCAAAAATCCATATGAATTTTCTTTTGTACAAAAGTTGCATAACAGACGCATAAGCATGTTCAATTGCATCTCAAATGAGCTTCAGAACTTGAAACTAATTTCTGGCTCCGAGAAAAAACATACCAACTACATCCATTAATGGCTATCTAATACCTTCAAGATACTGAATAATCCAATCATTAATCTTAATTTCTTTCATCTCTCTTCTTCAACCAAAACCGTTCATGGTAATGATACAGGACATGAGAGGCGGCAAAGGTAATCACCCAAAAAAGCAAATAGCGAAAAAACCATCCTGCGGTTGAAACCGGATGAATGAAATGGTTCAGCAAAGTGAAGACGACACCCAAATTCAACAAGTACATGGAGTAGGAAATTTTAGAAGTCCACTCTACCGCTTTTGCCCACCGAGCCAATGGACGAGTTTGCCAATGATACAACAACGGAATCAACATGGAAACTGCCAAAGATTTGATGGAGAAAGAAAAAATCTTTTCGTAGATACCGTTGGGATCATTCATGCATTGCGCATCCAACACCAACAATCCAATACCCAAAACAAACAGAGGCTTGGCCCATTGGGAAAAAGCAGTATTGAAAAAACGGGAAAAATAAACGGCCAACAAACCGAAAGCAATGGCATCCAATCGAAAAGCCACGACCTTTCTGCACTGCACATCCCAGGCGTACCAGTCCAAGGTCACATCAGACAGCAGCGACCATCTCAACAAGAGAGGCGTCAATAGCAGAGTGAACGATGCGGCAAGAAACGCCGTTGACTTATTGAACAACCGAGACAAAAGCCACAAGACAAACGGAAAGAGCAAGTAGAACCATTCTTCAACAGACAGGCTCCAACTTTCCCAAAAGAAACCTTGAAAACCTGAAAATAGATTTTGCGTGAAGAAAAAGAAATGGGCATTCACGCCATCCAGAACATCATTAGACCAACCCAAAGCAACAATCAAGATTTGCAACAGCAAGACCAAGTAATAATTGGGTAGGGTTCGGTACCAGCGGCGTTTCCAAAAATGAAGAATGGACTTGAAGTTCCATGGAGAAGGCTCATCCAATGATTTAAGAAGGATTCCACCGATTAAAAAACCACTGAGCACAAAAAACAATTCAACACCATCGATGGTAGAGATACTTGGCCATTGGGAAAAGAGATCACCCGCCAGCAATTTCGCATGCCCTTTCAACACCAGCAAGATGGCCGCCGCCCTCATGAGGTCCAGTCCAAAGGTGCGATTTTGTTGGTGCATGGGGTAAAAGTAGGGGAAAACGATAATCATTCTGAGCTGTCTGACGATTGCAATGCACCCTTAACCCAGAACTGAAGAAATTTCAGACAGAAAAACTGAAACAGAGCGAAATTAGATGACTGCTTCTTATTCCTTCATTCCCTCTTCTGCCCATTCTCTTTGAACCTTATCCTCTTCCGTCTGTACTATATTTGTGTAAAACCATTTGCTATGATGTCCAAATCTTTGCCTTTCACTTTTTTGCTGATTTCATTGGTGGTGATTTCTCATCCCATCAACGCGCAAAGCGAATTCAACTTTGGTTGCGATTTCGAAGACATTGATACCTCACTGGCCATCAAAGCGCTCTTCCCTGATCACCGCGGGAGCTTGCCCACCTCCGCCTCCCTCAAACATCTTGCGCCCACTCCTGGCCATCAAGGCAGACTCAACTCCTGCGCAGCTTGGTCTTCCGCTTATGCCGGTTTAACCATCATCCGTGGTGTCGAAAACCAAAGCAAGCAAACACCTTCCGATCCACTGCATCTGTACAACAGGGTTCAAACAGCATTGAATCGTCCACCTTGTGTCAAAGGCTCTACCATTAGCGCAGCCCTTGATGTATTAAAAAGCAACGGCTGCTTGAGCATGGGAGAATACCAAAAATCCTGTGGTTCAGAACCCATTCAACAAACCTTTCCGACCAACCTATATGACTATCAACTCATCGAAGTTTCCGTCACCGCTTTCAAAAAAGCCCTCATCAACCAACAGCCCATTGTAGCCGCCTTCAAAGCCTACAACAATACTGGCTGGGAAAAAAAGGAAAACCTCGTCAACGGAGTTTGGAACGGTAAATTCAATCCCGACACCATCAGCGGTCATGGAATGTGTATCGTTGGCTATGATGACAACAAAGGTGGAGGTGCTTTTGAAGTCATGAACAGCTGGGGCACACAATGGGGAGATGGCGGCTTTTTTTGGATTTCCTACAAAGACCTCGTGAACAACATCAAATACGCCTATACCCTGCTCCCTCACCCGGCAGACCCCGATGCACTCAGCCTCTCATTCGCTACAAAGCAATTGGAAATTCACAACGATTGCTTCGATCCACTTTATGTAGCCATTGGATTAAACATGGAAAGCGATTGGCTCACCAAAGGTTGGTATATTGTACAACCTTTCGAAAAATCTTCCATCGATGTTTCCCAAAGAACCCGCAATGACATCCTTTGGGTAGCGACCAACGCCAAGAAAAACATCGTGTGGGACAACCCCGAATCTGAATATAAACTGTGCATCGATACCACTCAATCTTTTGAATTCATGGAGCACAGCTGCCAAGTCCCAAGCGGATTTCATCAAATCGTACCCAAGAACACCCAAAACACCCAAGTCTTCCATGTAGGCTGCCCGTCTATCACGGGAAGGAATAGTGAGGTCATCTACCTGCCCGATTTCTACAGTGCCGAGATTGATCCGAGACCAAAAGAAGAAGCCAATAAAAACTGGATTTCAGCTTACGGACTATTTGACCTTTATAGCAACAAGCTCATTCAGCCCACCATGGATGACAACGGAGAATTACAGTACAATGTTTGGCTGACCAATGGGGTCACTGCACCTGAAAACAAAACGCTTTCAGCTGCCGATTTAGAAAATGAAAGCAGGTTAAAATTTTATAGTCAGGAATCCGCGATGAACTATATCAATTGGCTTCAACAATGAAAATCAATTTCTCTTTCATTTTCCTCCTATCCTGTTGGATTTGCACACAAACAGTCCTTGGTCAAACCAAACATGCATTAATTGTTGCCATTGGCGCCTATCCCAATCAACCCGAACAAAAGAAAAATTGGTCCGACCTCAGCTCAAAGAACGATGCTGACATCCTAGAGAAGGCTTTGCTCAAACAAGGGTTCTTGTCCAAGAACATCCATTCGTTAATTGACTCAGCAGCCACCTTGAAAGACATTGTTGAAACATTTGATCAATTGGAAAAACAAATCAAGCCCGGCGATATTGTTTGGTTTCATTTCAGTGGACATGGCCAGCAAATTGAAGACCTCAATCACGATGAGCCAGACCATTATGACGAGGCCCTCATTACCTATGCCGCGCCAACGGAATGCGTCTCTGGTTACTTGGGTGAAGAACACTTGACCGATGACCAACTGCAATCGCTCTTTTCAAAAATCACCAACAAATTGACACAATCGGGACACCTCTTGGTTTCCATCGACGCCTGCCACAGCGGAACGGCCTCACGTGGAATCGAAGATCTGATTAGAAGAGGGACGGACAAAACATTTGATTTCAGTTGTCATTTAAATCAAAATCAACTTTCTGGTGTATCCTACGTTCCTCCCCGAACAACTGAATGGGAGGACATGATTAAAGAAGATAAAAACAAAGCATCGATGGTGGTCATTTCCGGTTGCTCGGCCCAAGAAGTGAACTATGAATACAAAGTGAACAACGTGGGATATGGCACCCTGACTTGGGCGCTGTGCGAAGCCATGAACAATCCATCATTCGCAGAGATGAGCTACCAACAAATGTTTTTGTTGATTCGTCAAATCGTTCAAAAGAACATTTTGAAGATCAGCCAATATGGTAAATTCAAAATCACCCAGTCGCCGCAATTTGAAGGCAACATTCACTCCTTGGTGCTGAATGGGAAAGCACAACCTGCAGCTTCTTTCTTTGAAGTGGCCAACTCCATGGGCCTGGACATTGAACTCAACGCCGGCCTCTTGAATGGTATTGGGCTAGGCGACTCCATCGACTTTGCTTTGATTGAAAAACCCCATGATGTGCTGATTCGCGGCGTGGTAATAGAAGTCAACATGCAACAAACATTGGTGCATGTGCCTCAAAAAGTATTGGAAAAAAATGCCGCCAAATACCAAGCGACCATAGGGTACTCGCCAGTGAAATCCAAGCCTCTGCTCTTCCAATGGGCGGGAAGTCAAAAAAAGAATACCAAAATAGAGGCCGTATTTCAAGCACATCCAAATATCCGATGGGGATCTGATGTGGCGCTAGTGGATTATATTTTTGAAGTCAACGGCAAGAATTGGATCATTAAAAACAACGCTGGAAAGCCCGTTCGAAACATGATCCCACAATCCATCGATAGTCTGGATGTTTTGAATCGTTCTTTGGGTCAGATTGAACGGGTGGAGCAATTCAAAAGATTGGAATACGCGCAATCCTCTGCCAAAATCGATTGGGATTACATTCCTATTGAAAAATGTGAAACGTGTGAAATCAGCGAAAACCCTATGGACTTCAGTTGTATTAAAATGTCCAATGGATTTTATAAAAAAACGGATTGGAAAAATGGTCAAGTCGGGGGCATGCAACAGAATCATTCCATGTGCATGATTGTGGTGAACCGTTTTGATACCCCTCGGTACTTGACGGTCATCAACTTTCTTGCAGACGAATCGATGCAAGCTGGCAAAACTTTCAAATTGCCCAGCGATGTATTATTAAATCCCAATCAACCCTACAAACTCATTATGAAGCAAACGGAAGTCGGAAAGGAAATCTACAAATACATCATTTCAGAAGAGCCATTGCAAATCACCAACAGCAGCATATTCATTGAGGGAGCGCGACAATCGGGCAAAAGAGGTGTGGGAAATGCTGACGAAATCTTTGAATTTCTGGCACCATCTGAGGTGGGTAAAAGGGGCATTCAAAAAGATGTATCCATCGAGGTCATCAACTTCCCGATTACCACCACAGAATAACTACTTGTTCATCATCAAAATCGTCTCTGTTTCCAACAGGATTCTGTCCTTGATGTTCTTTTCGTTTTGATCAATAAACACCAAGCTCTTCAAAGTCTGTTGTTTTTTGCGCCACTTGACTTTCACTTCATATCCATTCTCAACGGGCTCGTAAACAATATTCATCTCAATATCATATGCATTGGCGCTTCCCCAAACAAAATGGTATTGCTCCTCTGTAGAACGCGTGTTGGTTTGATTGATGTATTCCTTGAGATGCAAATCATCTTCCGTAGTAGACACATTCAACGCATTGGCACAATACACCATCGGTTTTTCTTGTTGTATTTCTATACCACCTCTAATTTCCTCATCCAGCTCCCCAACGCGGATATTCCCGCGGCCAAAAGGCTGTGCCTCCTGTTTCACCCCCAACTCCCGCGTCAAGTTGTCCATCGTTGTCTCCGTCTCCAAAAACCATTTCTGAACATTGATGAACCGCTCCTCATCCAACGTGCTGC
>JBDKGG010000160.1:0-17425 GCA_039798325.1 Bacteroidota bacterium | reverse complement strand
AAAACGGAGATCTGAATCTTTTCCGAGAAATAATTCGTTTTCAGGCCCTTGTACTTTGTACTTTTGCGCCGAATTTATTTTATGCAAAAGATTAGAAATATCGCGATTATCGCGCACGTTGACCACGGTAAGACTACCTTGGTGGACAAGATGTTGTTGGCTGGTAAGCTTTTCAAAGAACACGAAACATCAGAAGAGTTGGTACTGGACAACAATGATATCGAGCGTGAGCGCGGTATTACCATCTTGGCCAAAAACGTATCCATCCCTTACAAGGGCTATAAAATCAACATCATCGACACACCAGGTCACAGTGACTTTGGTGGTGAGGTAGAGCGTGTTTTGAACATGGCCGAAGGGGCTTTGCTTTTGGTGGATGCCTTTGAAGGGGCCATGCCACAAACCCGTTTCGTATTGCAAAAAGCTTTGCAAATGGGATTGAAACCCATCGTGGTCATCAATAAAGTGGACAAAGAAAACTGTACTCCTGAAGAAGTGCATGAGCAAGTTTTCGATTTGATGTTCAATCTAGGCGCCAACGAAGATCAGTTGGACTTCCCCGTTGTTTATGGTTCTGCCAAAAACAACTGGATGGGATTGGATTGGAAAACACCAACAGGGACCATCGAGCCGTTGTTGGATATGGTAATCGATAAAATTCCTGCCCCTATTTCCAGAGAAGGTATTCCGCAAATGTTGGTGACTTCTTTGGACTATTCAACCTACACCGGTCGTATGGCCATCGGTAAATTGCACCGCGGTGAATTGAAAGCGGGTATGAACGTTTCTTTGGTCAAAAGAGATGGTTCAATCACAAAGGGTCGTATCAAAGAATTGTATGTCTTTGAAGGTTTAGGAAAGAGAAAAGTAGATTCAGTGGTTTCTGGTGATATCTGTGCCATCAATGGTATTGAGAATTTTGAGATTGGTGATACGTTCACGGATTTCGAAAATCCAGAGGCATTGCCCAGCATCAATGTGGATGAGCCAACCATGAGCATGTTGTTCACCATCAATGATTCTCCATTCTTTGGTCGTGAAGGCAAGTTTGTGACCAGCCGTCACATCAAGGAGCGTTTGGAGAAGGAGTTGGAGAAGAACTTGGCATTGCGTGTCCAAGACACAGACAAGGCGGATCGTTTCAATGTATTTGGTCGTGGAGTACTCCATTTGTCTGTATTGATTGAGACCATGCGCCGTGAAGGATATGAGTTGCAAATTGGTCAGCCAAGGGTAATTTTGAAGATTGTGGATGGAGTGAAGATGGAGCCGGTAGAGGAATTGACCATTGACTTGCCATCGGACATGGCCGGTACAGCCATTGAGTCGGTTTCTAAGAGAAAAGGTGAAATGAAGAACATGGAGCCCAAGGGAGACAGAACCGTGATTGAGTTTGAAATCCCTTCTCGTGGTATCATTGGTTTGAGAAGTTATTTGTTGACGGCTACGCAAGGAGAGGCCATCATGAACCACCGTTTCAAGGAGTATCAACCCATGAAGGATGAGATCCCAGGTCGTTTGAATGGTTCTTTGATTTGTATGGAGACCGGTAATGCTGTTTCCTACAGTATCAGTAACCTTCAGGACCGCGGAAAATTCTTTGTTGAAGCAATGGAAGAGGTTTACGAAGGCCAGGTGATTGGAGAGCATTCAAGAGACAATGATTTGGTTGTGAATGTGACCAAGACCAAGCAGTTGACCAACATGCGTGCTTCAGGAACCGATGCCAAAACGGTAATGGCTCCACCCATCAAGTTTACCTTGGAAGAAGCATTGGAGTACATTGGTGCCGATGAATATGTTGAGGTTACACCAAAATCCATTCGTTTGCGTAAGATTTACTTGAACGAAAACGAACGCAAGCGTTTCGGAAAAGATTTGGGTAAATACTAATTCAAGAATGAGAATTTAAAAAGGGTAGTGAGCGCTACCCTTTTTTTTCGTTCCATTTTTGGTATTTTCGGTTCAATCCTTCTTGTACTTTTTTACAACGGCGTTGCCAAGGGCCTTCCGCCAAAGCTTTGGCATCTTGGATGATCTCCCAACATTCTGGAATCATCTCGGGATAGGTTTTTCCTGCCAATTCAATGACGTTCAAAGCGGCATAACGAATGGCAGCTTCAGCGTTGACATCAAACATCCACACTTGCGCACGGTCAAATAGTTGTCCAAAACGATCGGCTTTTTGCGGTTTCAAGCTCAACAATACTTTTAACAACTCCCTTTGGGCTGCCGGAGTGAGACTTCGCTCAATCAAAGCATGAAGCAATGGCTCCATGTATTGCGGCGCAAAAGCACAATCGCATTCTAAAACAGCTTTGTAAATGATCCATGCGGCTTTGTCTGATTGCTTATCCATGGCGCCAATGGCGATTTCAAATAAGCCACTGAACATCTCTTGGTTTTGTGCTGCCAACTGGCCATAAGAAAGGGCGTCCTTGACGCCCATTCCTTTTTCTAAATAATCAAAATTCATGGAAGATTATTTGCCAACTTTTTTCCCTTTGGGTTGAGGAGCATGATCGTCTTCGTAATCTTCATTCTTCAAGCTTTTGGTATCCAAATCTTTTCCATCAATCAAGTGGGCCAAGAAGGCATCAATTTGCTCGTGACCAATGCTCTTGGCGATGATCTTCATGTTCTCATCCATCAAATAAACTTTTGGGGTGGAGGACACGTCCCATGTTGTTCTATAGTTCAAACTTAGTAAAGAGGTTTTGCCCTGGCTGATGAGTGTAGTCGCAGCTTCATTTGTCATGATTTCCTTGGTGTCACTCACATTGATCCAATCTAATTTTTTCTCACGAACAAATTTCAACCAACCATCATTCTCCAAATCATTTCCAACAGCGTACACCACAAATCCTTTGTCCTTCCATTTGTGATATACTTCTAACAACTCAGGAACTTCTTTTTTACAGTGGCCGCAATTGCTTTCCCAAATGACCAACAGCGTGTATTTCCCCCTGTTCTTGTGCATGGAAATCCATTTCTGTTCTGTGGTATCCAATAGGATGATATCCGGAGCAATCGAACCACACAAACAATTTCTTTTCTTGTCTGCGGCATCTTTCATGTCTTTCAAGTTCTTTTCACTGGCCCAAGTTGCCTTTCCAGTTAAATAGTAGTTGTCTACGAGGTTGACAAATACTTTGTCCATGCACATGATTTTGGAAGTTTCAGCCAAGTACGTTGCTTGGTGGGTGATGTACTTAAAGGCGTCAGGATTGCCTTCTGTTTTCGCAATCAACTTGTTGACTTCCGTGAGCATGGTGTCAGGGATTTGAGGAACAACTTTGGTTAAGTAGTTCTCTAACGTGCGGTGAAACAATTGGTCTCTGACAATGCGGCGATCGGTTAAATCAGTATTGTCCCAATAGTGATTGCGGTAGGTAATGTATTGCCACAATTGTTTTTTGTCTTCGGCCAAGTCTGCTGGAGCATCTGGGATTTTAACATCCAATCCCATCTTTAGGTATTTGCTGAAAAGATTATTGGGGTCCTTGTTGATGATCTCCCATTGGTAGTCATTGACTTGTTTGTTCAGCACTTCCAATTCATCATAGCAGGGCTTTTTGTCTTCTTTGGACTTTGTGCTATCATTGATGCAAGCTTCAATGGGGGCACGCATTTTAATTTTTTCGTTGATGAACTTGATGAAATCAAAGAATTTTTTATTCGTCTCCGATTGAATCACTTTGATTTTGGTGGGATCGGCATCTGGAGTAGACCAGAATTCAATGTTTTCTTCTACCACCATGAATTCAAAATAACGGGGTCCTGGAAATACCATGGCGTACTTTCCACATTCTTCAAAAGGTTTTCCTTTGAATGAATAATTTCCTTTGCTGTCTACTCGGGCGGTATCATTATAATACAACTGCTTTCCGTAGTAATGAGCCAGATAAACCGAGGTGTCTTTTAATCCTTCGACATGTCCTTTGATGGTATAAGGCGATTTGCTTTTTTGTGCGTTGACTTGAAAGGTGGTCAATGCGATGAGCAACATCCAGGCGTATTTTACTTTTTTCATGGTTCTAAAAATATCTATGTAAAGGTTATTCAAAAAAATCTTAACTTTTTTTTATCAATCATTGTGCCGCAATGCCTTTTCCTATCTGCTGTGCTATGTGAGGGCCTTGGTAGATGAAACCGGTGTACACTTGAACCAATGAGGCTCCGGCCTTCAGCGATGCTCTGGCATCATCAGCATCAAAGATTCCACCTACACCAATGATGGTGAGATTTGGATTTTTGGCTTTGATGGTTTGAATGATGTGCAATGATTTTTGTTTAACGGGTTCGCCGCTCACACCGCCAGCGCCTATGCTTTCAATGTGTGCTTGGGAGTAAGACAACTGCTGACGGTCAATGGTTGTATTGGTAGCAATGATGCCGGCAATTTGTGATTGAGTGACAACGTCAATAATGTCTTCCAATGCCTCTTCTGTTAAATCGGGAGCGATTTTCAGGAAGATGGGAATGGGTTGTTTTTTTTGTAGCTCATGAAATTGCAAACCCATGAGTACCTGCAGTAGGGGCTCTTTCTCCTGCAGAGCCCTCAATCCTGGGGTGTTGGGAGAAGAGACGTTGACGACAAAGTAATCCACCAGACCATGTAATTTTTCAAAACAAATCAAATAGTCTTTGTAAGCCTCCTCATTGGGCGTCCATTTGTTTTTGCCAATGTTACCACCGATGACCACATTGGTAGGACGACTTTTTAGTCGCTCAGCCAATGCATCCACGCCATCATTGTTGAAGCCCATTCGGTTGATAAGGGCGTTGTTTTTGGGCAAGCGAAAAAGACGCGGTTTGTCATTGCCGGGCTGGGGCAGGGGAGTTACCGTTCCCACTTCGATGTGACCAAACCCCAATAAAGCCAATTGCTGCATCCATTTGCCATTTTTGTCAAAGCCTGCAGCGAGACCGATTCTATTGGGAAATTGAATTCCTGCCACTACCGTTGGTTGGGCAATTTGCTTGTTTTTGTTATTGTAATAAAAGCCAACGCCGGGAATTTTGGAAACGATGGTCCAAAGGTCCATGGCCAGGTAATGGGCCTTTTCAGGGTCCAATTTGAAAAATAATGGCTTGATGATGTTTTGGTAGAACATTATCGTACCAATTTTTTGTATTTGATGCGGGTTGGTCCTACATCACCTTTTCTCATTTTCTTATTTTCTTCGTACTCAGAGAAAGTACCTTCAAAGAAATACACTTCTGAATCACCCTCGAAGGCCAAGATGTGGGTGCATATTCTGTCCAGGAACCAACGGTCGTGGGAGATGACCACAGCGCAACCGGCGAAGCTTTCAATGCCTTCTTCCAGCGCGCGAAGCGTATTGACGTCGATGTCGTTGGTGGGCTCGTCGAGCAACAATACGTTGGCCTCCGTTTTTAGGGTCATGGCCAAGTGCAATCGGTTTCTTTCACCACCGGATAGCACACCGCATTTCTTTTGTTGATCGCCGCCTGCAAAATTGAATTTGCTGCAATAGGCTCTTGAATTGATGGTGGAACCACCAATTTGAATGACCTCATTCCCGCCCGAGATCACTTCATACACGGATTTCTCTGGATCGATTTCTTTGTGTCTTTGGTCAACATAGCCAATTTGAACCGTATCTCCGATTTTGATTTGCCCCTGATCGGTTTGCTCCTCGTTCATGATGAGACGGAACAAAGTGGTTTTACCAGCACCATTGGGTCCGATGATTCCAACGATTCCAGCTGGAGGCAATTTGAAATTCAAATTCTCAAAAAGAATGCGGTCTTCAAAACCTTTGGTCACATTGGTGAACTCAATGACTTCATTGCCCAATCGTGGACCGTTGGGGATGGGGATTTCAAGATTGACTTCCTTCTCACTTTCCCCTGCGGACATCATTTTGTCGTAGTTCTGCAAGCGGGCTTTGTTTTTGGCGTGGCGACCTTTTGGGTTCATTCTCACCCATTCCAACTCACGCTCCAAAACTTTTCGGCGTTTGCTTTCTTGTTTTTCTTCTTGTGCCAAGCGCTTGGTCTTCTGATCCAACCATCCTGTGTAGTTTCCTTCCCACGGAATGCCTTCTCCGCGATCCAATTCCAAAATCCATCCAGCGACATTGTCCAGGAAGTAACGGTCGTGGGTAACGGCCAATACCGTTCCGGGGTATTGTTGCAAATGTTGCTCAAGCCAAAGAACGGATTCTGCGTCCAAGTGGTTGGTGGGCTCATCCAAGAGCAATACATCAGGCTGTTGTAATAAAAGTCTACACAATGCTACGCGTCTTCTCTCCCCTCCAGATAGCTTTTCAATCTTGGCATCTTCGGGAGGGCATCTCAATGCATCCATCGCGATGGCCAATTTGGTATCCAAATCCCAACCTCCAAGGGCTTCAATTTTATCTTGCACAGCTGCTTGGCGATTGAGGAGTGAGTCCATTTTGTCGGGATCATTCAATACCTCCTCATCCATGAATAGCGCATTGATTTCCTCGTATTCCTTCAACGCATCCGTGATGGGTTTAACGCCTTCTTCCACAATTTCACGAACCGTCTTTTGGTCATCCAATTGGGGCTCTTGCGGCAAATAACCTACAGAATATCCAGGAGACCAAACCACATCACCTTGAAAGCTGGAGTCCAGTCCTGCGATGATTTTCATGACAGTAGATTTACCGGCGCCGTTCAAACCGATGATGCCAATTTTAGCTCCGTAATAGAAGCTCAAATAAATGTCTTTAATGATGTGTTTTCCTTGTGGGGTGTATTTGTTTACACCTACCATGGAAAAGATAATTTTTTTATCCATTGGTCTTGTTTCTTTAATGCATGGCAAATATACGTTTTGTAAGCCCTATCTTTGCCACATGAGTTATACAGTTGCGATCATCGGCCGACCCAATGTAGGGAAGTCAACCTTGTTCAATCGTCTGACAGAAACCTCGGAAGCGATTGTTGACCCCACATCAGGTGTTACGCGTGACAGGAAGTATGGCACCGCGAGTTGGAGAAGCAAAGAGTTTATCATTATTGATACCGGTGGAATGGTCTCCGATGCTGAGGATGAGTTTGAGAAAGACATCAACGAGCAAGTAAGGTTTGCAGTGGCGGAGGCCGATGCTGTTTTGTTTATGGTGGATGTGAGAGATGGTTTATCCGAGTGGGATGAGGCAGTGGGACATATGTTGCGCCGAATTGATAAACCGGTTTTTGTGGTTTGTAATAAAGTGGATACCTCCGATAAGGAAGTGTTGACCCATGAATTTTGGGCATTGGGGATGACTGAAAAGTTGTATCCATTGAGCGCCAATAACGGTTACGGTACAGGGGACTTATTGGATGATTTGGCCGATTTGATTCCGGTTGAGCCGGAGGCTGAGCCATCTGATTTACCGAGAATTGCTATAGTGGGTAAGCCCAATGTTGGAAAGTCGACGTTGATCAATACGTTGATGGGGCAAAACAGATCCATCGTTTCTGATGTTGCGGGTACTACCAGAGATTCCGTGGATACCTATTTCAATGCTTTTGAAAAAGAGATGATTTTGGTCGATACGGCCGGTCTGAGAAGAAGAAAGCAAATTGACAATGACATTGAATATTATTCATCCGTAAGAACCTTGAAGGCCATCCGAAGTGCGGATGTTTGCATTCTGCTCATAGATGCTCAGGAAGGGGTTACCGCGCAGGATTTGGCCATTTTTCATGAGATAGATGAGGCCAATAAAGGTGTGGTTATTTGTGTCAACAAATGGGACTTGGTAGAAAAGGATCACAAGAGTGTACAGGTGATGACAGAAGAAATCAAGAAGAAGATTTCGCCATTTACGGATGTTCCCATTTTCTTTACATCCAACGTAACCAAGCAGCGATTGTTGAAAGCATTGGAAATGGCATTGGAGGTGTTTGAGAACCGATTCCAAAGGGTTTCAACATCGAAATTAAATGACATCATGTTGCCGCTGATTCAGGCCTATCCGCCACCCATTTACAAGGGCAAGGAAGTAAAGATCAAGTTCGTGACCCAGTTGCCAACCAAGTCTCCAGCCATTGCCTTTTTCTGTAATACCCCGCAAAACATCAAGTTGCCTTATCAGCGCTTTTTAGAGAACAAGATTCGCGAGCACTTCAATTTTACTGGCGTGCCCATTCGTTTGTACTTCCGTCAGAAGTAAAATACCTTTTTTGTGGTATTGTTCTTTTGAAGAATAAAGTGGAGTTTTGTTGTATGGAGGAGACTGTTCTATCAAGTGTTCATTTGGGAAAGCGCGGTGTGATTACCAAAGTCAAATCAGGTTTTTTGGCGGCCAAAATGGCCGACTTGGGTCTGTTTGAAGGGAACGAGATCGAAGTCATTTTCAAAGCACCATTCGGTGATCCTTTGGCGGTTGCAGTGGGCGGTACCGTTGTATCTTTGCGTCTGGAAGAAGCAGAGTGGATTACCATCGCATCATGAGTGAAAAAAGAATTGAGCGCATCGCCATTGTAGGAAATCCCAATACTGGGAAGTCTACGATATTCAATTGGTTGACGGGGCTTAATCAGCAAGTCGGTAATTTTCCAGGAGTAACGGTAGACCGCAAGAAAGGAAACTATGATTTCAATGGACAGACCTATGAAGTCATCGACTTGCCGGGAACCTATTCCATTTTTCCGCGTTCAGAAGAGGAGCGTATTGTTCGCGATTTGTTGTTGAACAATCAAGACAGTGACTTTCCGGATTTGGTGATCTATGTGGCGGATCGCACCCAGTGGGAGCGAAATTTGCTATTGTTTACGCAGTTGTATGATTTGGGTATTCCCATGCTCTTGGTCAAGACCATGTCGGATCAGGACGCCTTGTGGAGTTCTTCCCAACATCCCATTTGGAAGGACCGACATATCCCCGTAGTGGATGTCAATGGCCGAAGTGGAGAAGGAATCCAGGAATTGAAAGCGGCGATAGCGCAATTTCACAATGCTGTGGATCTTAGAAAACCAATCGTTGAGGGTGACCTGAGAGAATTGCAGGAGAACTTGGAAGGTCAAGTGACCAACACCCAGCGGCGTTATGCTTGGATCAAAGAAAATTTCCCTTTGAAAGGAGCGCAGGCCAAAGAGCAGTTGTTTCATAAGTCAAAATGGGATTCGTTGTTGATTCACCCTGTATGGGGTTATGCCATCTTTGCCTTGGTGCTGTTTGTGATTTTTCAGTTCATCTTCCGATTTGCCTCTGTGCCGATGGATTTCATAGATGGTTGGTTTGTGCAATTGAGCGGTGGCGTTAAAGAATATTTGCCTGCGGGTATTTTTGTGGATTTGATCGCGGAGGGCTTAATTCCTGGAATTGGGGGTGTGGTGACTTTTGTTCCTCAGATTGCGTTTTTGTTTTTCTTCTTGTCCATTCTGGAAGAAACAGGATACATGTCCAGGGTGGTATTCATCATGGACAAATTGGTTCGTCCATTTGGATTAAATGGAAAGTCCGTTGTGCCATTGATGTCCAGTGTGGCATGTGCCATTCCCGGTATTATGTCTGCACGCACCATTTCCAATGGACGAGATCGATTGATTACCATATTGGTTGCCCCCCTCATGAGTTGCAGCGCGCGGATTCCTGTTTACACCTTGCTCATTTCATTGGTGATTCCCGAAGGCAATCTCTTGGGATGGATTGACTTGAAAGGGTTGGTGCTTTTTGCATTGTATGCTTTGGGTTTAATTGCCGCCTTGTTGATGAGCATGGTGTTTAAATGGATTTTGAAAGCCAAGCACGAGGGATTTATGGTGATGGAAATGCCTTCATTGAAACCACCGTTGATGCGACAAGTTGGAATAACAGTGGTGGAGAAAGTAAAGGTCTTCGTATTGGACGCCGGGAAGGTTATTGTGGCATTGAGCATTGTGCTTTGGGCTTTGGCTTCATTTGGTCCATCAGAGCGATTGCAGCGTGCTGAAGAAGCCATCATGATCAAGGCACAAGAAAATCATCTGACAGATGAAGCAAGGTCTGAAATGCTAACGGCTGTGAAATTGGAGAACTCTTACATCGGTATTTTGGGACATTGGATAGAGCCGGTCATCAAACCATTGGGATATGATTGGAAGATGGGGATTGCCATTATCACCTCCTTTGCCGCAAGGGAAGTTTTTGTGGGTTCCATGGCTACTATTTATAGTGTAGGACAAGATTTTGAAGACAACAGCAGACTCTTGGATCGGATGCGCAAGGATTTTAATGAGGACCTGGGAAAACCAACCTACACCATTGCCAGCGGTTTGTCCTTGATGGTATTTTATGTATTTGCGATGCAATGTTTGGCCACTTTTGCGGTGGTCCAGCGGGAGACCACTTCATGGAAATGGCCCGTCATTCAAGTCATATACATGGGCGTGTTGGCCTATCTCTCGGCATTGATTACCTATCACTTGTTCTTATGACACAAAATATTTTGACCATATTAACTGTGGGGGGTGCGGCATTTTATCTGCTGAGAATGTTCTATGCCATGTGGAAGGAGAATAAAACAAAATGCACGGGCTGTGCCGTGCATCAATTGTATATGGCCAAACAAAAAAGGGCTTAAATGCTATTCAGCATTCTTTGCACTTCTTTAATGTCTTTCTTCAAATAGCCTTTGGTATCAAATTTTTTGGCTTCATTCAAATGCATCATGGCCTCGCGCTTTTTTCTTTTGTTGGCTGCTAATACAGACAGGTTCAAATAAGCGGCTGCCTTATCGTGATCCATTCTCAAACCATAGTTCAAGGCCGCGCGAAGATTCTTCTCACTATTGGCCATGCTTTGGTTTTGCATGTCAGCGGTGGCCAAGAGGAAATAATAATATCCCTTTTGTTTGTTCCAAAGTCTGTCGGGGTTGATTTTTAATAACCACGATTTGGCTTTCTCTAAATTTTGGCGCTGCATGTAATAAAAAACAACGATCAAACGAGTACTTCTAAAGCAAACCAACACCAGAACAGCACTCACCAAAATCATGAAAATTCCTGAACCCCATGAGCCATTCATGAACAAGGTTGTCGTGTAAAACAACGACAACGCAGCAACTAAAAACTTGATTATTCTCGTATCCATCTCTTAAATCTATGTTGCAAAAGTAACAATAATGAACCTTAATTGATGAATAAGTCGGTGAATAACTCTGTTGAAATGTCTTGTGCAACCGATCTGATGAACGGCCTTGAAGGCATCTATTTTTGAGAAAACCAAAAGTTAAAATAATATTAAGCCTATGCTACAGCTTTTTGGAAAAAAGAAATTGAATACAGAGCGTGTTGCCCATCATTTGGTGAACGCTATTTTGAACAGTGTTGAAGAAGGTTTCGATAGCATCGCTGAGTACATTGCCTATTGTCCAGAGTTTGTTACCACTCCGCCCATCAGAAAAGATGACAGTGGTAAATTCTTGATGATTGTTATTGCTGGTAATTTTAATTTATTGCCCAAATACTTTAATGCGGGTCAGGATCAAGAAATCATTTTTGAGGCCAGTCAAAAATTGGCTCCTGTATTTGATCTATCTGTTTCGGAGTTTACGAACATCTTGAACAACTACAAGGAGATGATGTCGCGAATCAATGCGCCATCTAAGAATACTTTGTACGCCATGTCCAAAGCGGTTTTCTTCAAGTACAATTTGAATGCGTATCAGCAAGATTATTTCAAAATGATGCAAACGCCCAATCCTTTGTTCTTAAAGAGAATGGACGAAATCATGGCCAATTTCTTATTTGATTGGGAAAGCTTTACCGATAAATTTAAAGTGGTGTCTCAAGCTGCTGCGTGAGAACAAACGAACGATGGTTAAAGGGCTGCAATTGCGGCCCTTTATTTATTTATAATCCGATGGAGAACGGATCGCTGTTTTCCCAGAGGTCGCAGCATTCCGACATTGCTATTCAATTCATCGAGACCAAATTTGCTCAGGTCATATTCAAAAAATGAAAGGTCAAATGTCAAGACGTCACCCTCCAATTCATATTGACTATAATAAATGGTTTGTTTTTCGGGATTGTCATTGCCCAATTCATCATAGGCTGAAATACTATAACTGCCCATGATCATGGATCCCATCTTTTGAAAATGGATGTCAATTCCATCTTGATCGGGTTCATGCAGTGTCATATTGCATCCATCGGTGGAATCCAACGCCATCCAATAATCTTTGATCACAACGCCCACCTTTTCGGATAATGTATCGCCGTAATAGGAAGTCTGCCAATCCCAACAGTTTTTGCATCTTGTGGAAGGCTGAATGTGCATTTCCGTTTTAACCAGGAAATGAACCTTTCCGTCGTTGAACCCCGTCATTTCGCCTTTCCAATCTCCTTCCCAGTCCTTCAAGTCTTGTTGTCCTAAAAAACAAATGGGGAAAATGCAGAGCAGCAGAATGGTTAGAAGAGGTCTCATTTTTTCATGTCCAATAATCCACACAAGTGGAACAGGAGTCTTGCACCAACATTGCCATTCCAATCATCTGCTCCTGGGGCCACCTCAACCAAATCAAATCCCAACAGGTTTCTTTTTTGGGCTGCAGCATTGAGCAGGTACAAGGCTTGTGCATAGCTTAATCCTCCGGGTACTGGAGTCCCCGTATTGGGACAAAGGGTGGCGTCAAGTCCATCGATGTCAAAACTGATTAAGATGTTCTCGGGAAGGGTTTCGATGATCTCATCACAAATCATTTTCCAGGTATCGCCTTCAAACTGTTGCGACTGCATGTTAAAATCGGTAAAAACGGTTACTCTTCCGTTGTTGTCTTTTACAACTTGGTCTTCCTGTGCGCAGTAGTCACGAATGCCTACTTGTGTCAAATGGGTTAACGACTCATTTTTAAGCGCGTTGTACATGACAGAGGCATGGCTGAACTCAAATCCTTCATAGGCAATACGCAAGTCCATGTGGGCATCGATATGAAGAATTCCAAATTTACCATGCTTCTTGTGCATGGCGCGGTAATAACCGAGAGGAGTACTGTGATCTCCTCCCAAAAGGGCCACTTTCTTGTTCTGGCCAATCCAATATTCTGTTCGTTCTTCAACCCAATGGTTCATGGTTTCGCATGCCTCATTCACCTCTTTCAATAATTGCTGTCCTTCAGCACTCAGAGAAATGTCCAATCCATCCTCGTGCATGGTGATGATTTGCTCGGCCTTTGGTCGAACATGTTGGCTTAATTGAAGCAGGTGATTGGGAATACGATCCATGCCGATGCCTTTTTTCCACAACTCAGGAAATTGCGGATGGTGCAAATCCACTTGGAAACTGGCTTCAAAAATGTGATCCGGTCCCTGCGATGAGCCGCTTCCGTAGCTTACGGTTGCTTCCCAAGGCACTGGAATAATGATGATCTCGCAATCTTCATTTTTAAAAGGAAGACCATAAATATTCGCATCCTTTAGCCCCGCACTATTGGGGTCAAATTGGGCAATGATTTCAGACTTGTTCATTTTTAATAAGGTAAGTAATTCAATATTTCAATTCCATATCCACTCAAAGCAGTTCTTTTTACTGGATGTAAAGTGAGCAGATTCATTTTTCTAATGCCGAGGGCGCGTATGATTTGCGCTCCTGTGCCATAATCACGGTCATCCATGGAGGATTCGGATTGGGATGATGATGAGGCATGCATGTATACCAAAAGACCCTTGCCTTCCTTTTGAATGGCCTTTAATCCCTTGCCCAACGCGCTCTGTTCACCCATTTGAATCCATTCCAAAAGATCTTTTTCAGGTCGGCCACTGTGCACGCGAACAGGGATGGTTTCATCATCATTCCATTCCCCCATGACAAAGGCAATGTGTTTTTCTCCTGTGATGTTTTGTCTAAAAGTACAACAAACAAAATTTCCGAGTGGAGTGGGGAATGGCGCTCTTTCAGTTTCAACGATGAGTTTTTCAGATTGCATTCTGTAAGCAATCAAATCTTCGATGGAAATGATTTTGAGCTGATGTTTTTCGGCAATTTCTAAAAGTTGCGGTAGACGGGCCATCGAGCCATCTTCATTCATGATTTCAACCAAAACACCTGCAGGTTCAAATCCCGCCAAACGGGCCAAATCTATGGTCGCTTCTGTATGTCCAGGTCTTCTGAGTACCCCTTCAGGCTTGGCAATCAGGGGAAAGATATGGCCAGGACGACCCAAGTCACGAGGTGTGGTTGTGGGGTCAATCAAAGCCTGCACGGTCTTGGCGCGATCATGCGCACTGATGCCCGTAGTGCATCCGTGGCCCAATAAATCCACACTAACGGTGAAAGCAGTTTTGTTGGGGTCGGTATTGTGGGTCACCATCAATGGCAAGTCCAACTGATTGGCCCGCTCAGGTGTAATGGCAGCACAAATTAAACCGCGGCCCTCTTTTGACATGAAGTTGATGATTTCAGGGGTTACATTTTGAGCAGCCGTGATGAAATCTCCCTCATTTTCGCGGTCTTCATTGTCTACAACGATAACAACTTTTCCTTGCTTGATGTCCTCAATGGCATCCTCTATTTGGTGGAGGATAGAGTCTTTAGAATTGCGCATGCAACAAAGGTACAGCCTTCTTAACTTTGCATCACGAATTATAGCATGAATAAGATCAATCAAATCCTGTTTCCCTATGTGGTACAGGCCGTCTCCCAGTCATTTGAAGTGGAACTTCCTGAACAGAGTGTTCAGTTTCAAGACACCCGAAAGGAGTTTGAAGGGGATACCACTTTGGTGGTTTTTCCCATTACAAAGTTTGTCAAACAAAGTCCTGAGCAATTGGGGAGTGTGATCGGCGAATACCTGGTTGCACATTGTCCTGAGGTCAAAGGGTTCAATGTGGTGAAGGGTTTTTTGAATTTGGTCATCGTAGACGGTTACTGGTTTCAAGCTTTCCAATGGATGTTGAAACAAGACAAATGGGGATGGCAAGCTGAGGATTCTAAACCCAGAATCATGGTGGAGTATTCATCTCCCAATACCAACAAGCCTTTGCACTTGGGTCATTTGCGCAACAACTTTTTGGGATACTCAGTTGCTGAAATTTTGAAAGCATCAGGGCACAAGGTGACCAAGGTGCAGATCATCAATGATCGCGGCATACACATCTGCAAAAGCATGTATGCCTGGCAGTTGTCAGGTAAGCAGGAAACACCGGAAACATCAGGATTGAAAGGTGATAAATTGGTTGGGAAGTATTACGTTGCTTTTGATCAACAATACAAGTCGGAAGTGGCGCAATTGATGGCTGAAGGAAAATCCAAAGAGGAGGCGGAGAATCAAGCTCCATCCATGTTGGCGGCTCAGGAAATGTTGCGCCAATGGGAGCAGGGTAATCCAGAAGTTACCGCGCTTTGGAAGATGATGAACCAATGGGTTTACGCAGGTTTTGACATCACCTACCGCAACATGGGGGTGAATTTCGATAAGTTGTATTTTGAAAGTGAAACGTATTTGAAAGGAAAGGAAGAAGTAGAGAAGGGATTGAGCAAAGGCGTTTTCTTTCAAAAGGAAGATGGCAGTACTTGGATTGATTTGACGAGCGAAGGGTTGGATGAAAAAGCGGTGTTGAGAAAAGATGGCACAGCCATGTACATCACCCAAGATATTGGAACAGCCATCTTGAGGTTTGAGGATTTTCCGGATACTGCAGCTCAGATTTATACTGTGGGCAATGAACAGGAATACCATTTCAAAGTGTTGTTCAAAATTTTGGCCAAGTTGGGTTGGAAACAATCCGATGCTTGTCATCATTTGAGCTATGGCATGGTGGAATTGCCTGAGGGAAAAATGAAGAGTCGGGAAGGAACTGTGGTAGATGCGGATGACTTGATGGACAGCATGAAGGAAGAATCTCGATTGATGGCCGAGGAGCAAGGGAAGTTGGATGGACTGACTCCGCAAGAAAAGGAGGCAACCTATCAAAAGATTGGGATGGCAGCCTTGAAGTACTTTTTGTTGCGTGTTGACCCCAAAAAGAACATGATGTTCAATCCTCAGGAGAGCATTGATTTTAATGGACATACCGGACCATTCATCCAGTATGGATATGTTCGAACCCAAGCGCTTTTGCGAAAGGCGAATTGGAATGTAGCAAATCAAGATTGGTTGATGGAGTCCGTGAATATGGGAGCCGAGGAAAGGGCATTGATACAATTGTTGTATGCTTACCCTGATTATTTGGATCAAGCAGTGAAGAAGTATGACCCATCAGTGATGGCTTCTTTTGCCTACGAGTTGTGCAAAGCATTCAATGTTTTTTATCAGCATTGTAATATTTTGCGAGAGGAGAATAGCGATTTAAAAAACTATCGTTTGCATTTGACCGATTTGACAGGAAAATGTATTGCCAGTAGCATGAGATTGCTGGGCATTGAGATGCCGGAAAAAATGTAGATGGATTTGATGCCAAGAAATAAAAAAGGAGAGCATGCTCTCCTTTTTTTATGGTATCCCGAGAAGAATTATCGGGTAATGGTAATGGTTCCTGTGATTTCTTTTTTCTCACCTGTCGCCTTGGAGCGAACCGTTGCATTCCACATGTAAACGCCATTGGGCACGAAGTATTGGCCATCCAAGTGTTGCCCCATCCATGCGGTTTTGGGGTCAGTGGTATGGAATACCGTTTCTCCCCAACGATTAAAGATGGTCATTTGGAATACGGCCTCATCCAAGTCATTGCTGACAATTTGAAGGGCGTCATTGATGTTGTCTCCATTGGGCGTAAATCCGGTAGGGATGTAGAACAAGAAAGGCTCTTGCACTTCAATGTTTCCTTTTGCGACACTCATGCAGCCATTGACATCCACTACTTGTAACTCCACTTCATAATCTCCGCCAATGCCCAAAGGATAAGTGAAAGTGGGCTCATATTCTTGAGAGAAAAATTGATCGTTGGCATTGTCAAAAGTCCAGTTGTAAGAAACAATATTTCCTTCCGTCATGTTGGTAAAGGATACCAAGGGGTCAAAAGAGCTGACTTCATCCTCACTGGCCATCCAGCCAGCGGTAGGAGGGGCGTAAGATTCGATGAAGTTATAAATGATGGTGTCATAAATACATCCCAAGTCATCCTCCAATGTAAGACTAACATCATAAGTACCTGGATTCTCCATTTGAAGATTGAGGTTGGGTATATTCATATAGGTTTGACCACTACTGATTTCCCAATATGAATCTTGGTAAAGGGCTGGGTCGGTGGTGATGCTCAAATTGAAAGGTTCAGGCCAGCATGAGGCATTCACCAAAGCATCCATGGTAACAGGAGCTTTGGGACGGACGATTACGTTCACACAAGGTTGAATGCTATGGTTGCAGGCATCTGTGATGGTAACACAATAGTCACCGCTTTGATCTGGAGCGTAGCTCATGAGATCTTCTACACCTGCGATGTTGGTGCCATTAAACGACCACTGATAGAAATACGGAGCGAGGCCTTCATTGGTGGTTAGAACCTCTAAATCCGTTTC
>JBDKGG010000159.1:0-3151 GCA_039798325.1 Bacteroidota bacterium | reverse complement strand
GTCAAGGCAGCAATCAATCTTGTTTGAGGTGGGTGGTTCGATGATGGGTCTACTCAAAGTGGTTGTGGATATGCCCTTCTTTGATGGCCCATAAAACAGCCCCAATCATGTTTTTGGCTGGCGTTTTCTCAATGATGTTTCGTCGGTGGGTTTCAACGGTTCGGGTGTCGATGCCCAATTTTTCTGAAATTTCATTGCTCTTTAATCCATGACTGATCCAGCCCAAAATTTCCAATTCTCGGCCTGTGAACAACTGTTCGGAACTAGGCGGTGTCCCGATGTTAGTGGTGTGGGTGTTTTTTTTCTTGTCCCATTTTTTGGCTTCTTGGATAATGTGTCGCATGCCATGATTGAAAAAGAACGAAGCGTAATCGGATGAGACGATGGCAGAGGCCAACTCATCCAGTTCTGATTCTTTGGAAAAATAACCATGTGCGCCCAATTTGATCATTTGATAAATGACATCCACATCTTTGATGAAAGTTACAACGAGGATTCTGACCCCTGGATAATTTTGGACCAACCATTTGCAGGTTTCCATTCCGTCCATTTCAGGCATTTGAATATCCAACAGCACAACATCCACTTCATGCCGCGGCATAAATAAGGTGAGCTCTTTTCCATTCTCACATTCCAAAACCACATTGAAACGCTCATCTTGATTCAGCCATGCGGCCAAGGAGGAGCGAAAAAGGGTGTGGTCGTCTACGATAGCAATGTTTTTCATCTGATGGGGATTGTTAAGTTCAATTGATTTCCGCTGTCGGAGGGCACTTGCTCCAAATGTCCATTTAGTGCCAATATTCGGGCATGCATGTTTTTCCAACCCAAACCTTTTCCTTCATGCAACAATTGATTCCAATGGAAAGGATTTCCGTTGTCTTTTAATTCAATCAACCAATGGCGGTTTTCAAGGGTGGAAAAAACGATATCAAATTGGTTGGCATGGTTGTGCTTGAGGTGGTTGGTTATCCATTCTTGAATCAGTCGGAATACATGCAATTCATCCAATGGGCTGAGCTGAGGAACATAGTGGATATGAAGTTGAATTTGTTTGTTGGTCTTGTTGGCTCTGTCTTCTAATATCGATTGAAGGGCAGGGATTAAACCAACGGTGTCCAGCATCGGAGGGACCAAATCATGACAAATCGTTCGGACTTCTTGAATGATTTTTTTCAGTTGATCATCCGTGGATTTCCAAAACAATTGGTGATCGTCTTTGGATATTTTTTTTTGTAAATCAACGGCTATTTTCAACGCTGCGATATCGCCCAAGATGCCATCGTGCAATTCCCGGGCGATGCGTATTTGCTCTTCCTCTTTGGATTTTAAAATCTCTTGGAGCAGTTGATCTTGAAATTGCTGTTGCTTGTAAAAGAGGATTTTGTAATAAAAGTAGCTCATGGAAACAATGATGCTCACCATGACAAAGAGCGCCGTGAATCCAATCCAATAATACATATTTAGTAGGGCTCTGGTTTGCTCCATATTATTGATTCTTCAGGATTCGTATCGTTCCAATGAGTAGGGAAAATCCATAAATCATGATGGACAATGGCAGAATTATCCAATAGAATAATGCGTTGTCATTGGGAAACTGAATCATCTGTGGGTAGAGGATATAATACAAGGTGCAAGCCGAGAGGTAGAAGACCAGTCCTATGATGACAAAGTAATCGGGGTCATGAAACAGGGTGGGGTAGGTGATGTTCTGAAAACGGTATTT
This sequence comes from Bacteroidota bacterium, assembly GCA_039798325.1. Classification (GTDB taxonomy): domain Bacteria; phylum Bacteroidota; class Bacteroidia; order Flavobacteriales_D; family Sanyastnellaceae; genus CAMCTV01. Next base: position 1,425 of record JBDKGG010000159.1, on the reverse strand, counting down.
GCCCCAGGCAAATACACCGTAAAGGGTAAGGGCCAATTGCATTAAACAGACCCATCCAAAATGGTAATAATTGGCTTCAATACTGGTTGTTGTAAATAGCAAAATGGTGATAACGCTGAATACGATATAAATCACCCAACGCCAGACACGGTGCGTATATTGGGAAAAAAAGATGACGATTCCCAAGGTTTCTAATAGTGTGAAAATATAATACCAATAAAGCGAAACGTTTTCTGGCAAAAGGCTGCTGGAGAATTCATACATCCCACCTAGGAAGGCTGTAGCAGCTAGAAAAATCCAACGAAAGGGTGGCGTTTTCTTTGAACGAAAATAAAAGAACACGATGGTTAGTAGAGGAAGAATCTCACTCCAACACATGATTTGATCAAGCGCCTCATACCAATCGAACATGATCAAATTTATGTTTTTTTAATAAAGGTTACTGTGTGTTTTTGCGCACGCCAGAAATCATTCAAAAACAACGGTGGTTTTTTGCTTTTTGCCTTCCCGCTCAAATATGACTTCTGTTTTGTCACCGGGGTTGAAATTGCCCAAAGCATTCATGTAGGCATAAATGTCTTTGATTTCGAACTTTCCCATTTGCAATAAAATGTCTCCTGCTTTTAATCCTGCTTTGGCCCCCGGACGACCTTCCTTGGTGCCGTCTAATTTAAGTCCCTCACCGGAATATAGATAGTCTGGCATCACACCCAAAGTAACTTTGAAATTGCTGGCTGCATTGTCTTTGGTTTCGTCTTTGGTTGTGGTAAAAGTCAATTTCTCTTGTTGGCTGGTTTTGATAATCAAATGACCGATGAACTGCGAAATGTCTTTTAGACCATGAGAATTGATGAGCGCTGCAACGTCGGTTGGTTTGTGGTATTCCCCATGTTGTCCGGTGAAAAAATGGATGGCAGGAACGCCAATGTTGTAAAAGGACGTTTGGTCACTCGGTCCAATTCCACTGGTAGAAAGCACCAATTCGAATTGGTTCTTCTTCAACTTTTTGTTTTCGGATTTTATGGCCTTGGTCCAAAACGGTGAAGTGCCTACTCCATTGATGGCGAGCGTTCTTTCTGGTTTCAATCGCCCCACCATGTCCATGTTGAACATGGCCATGAGTTGCTCTTTGGGCACGGTAGGATTTTTGCAGAAATAATTGCTGCCGTAAAGTCCTTTTTCTTCGCCGCTGAATGCGATGAACAAGAAGTTGGTTTTACCCAATTGCTCGGCAGGTTGATTTTTTAAAAATTGTGCAAGCCACAACAAAGAGGCTACGCCACTGGCATTGTCATCTGCTCCGCGGTGAATGCCTTTTTCTCCGCTCCACAAGGAATTTTCATCCCCCCAACCCAAGTGGTCATAGTGAGCGCCGATAACAATGGTTTTGTCGAATCCGCGATCCCAGAATCCAATCACATTTCT
>JBDKGG010000158.1:0-40899 GCA_039798325.1 Bacteroidota bacterium | reverse complement strand
ACATGGATACCACAACGGCAACCATGATCATCGTGGATTACAACCCCGTATCCGTGAGTACACTGCCTGATATTGGTTTGTGTGAGGCGGTTATTCCAGAAAGTTATGGAGCCAATTCACTGAATCCAAATACGGGTGTTCCTCCCTATCTGTATCAGTGGGAAAACCCTTTGGGGGATATCATCTCCAATAATGATACAGCTTTCTTTCAATACCAGGCCCCGGGCATTGTTCCAGGACAATATTGGATGACGGTTACCGATTTTTGTGGGTTGTCCGATTCGTTGTCTTTTGAGGTCACTGATCCTGTACCCGTCAATGTCAACGCCTTGAGCAATGTGGTTTTGTGTCAATCTCCCATTGATGTGAACGTTCAAAACGTCATTACACAAGGTGCTGCACCTTATTCCTTTACTTGGAGGAATCCTAGCGATGCAACCATATTGAGCAATAGTCCCAACGCTGTATTTAGTTTCTTGCCAGCAGATAATACTTTGACCAATGGAACTTACGAAGTGGTTGTAAGGGATTATTGTGGCACCTCTGATAGCACTACTTTGAACCTGACCATCCCGGTTCCTCCAATGAAGCCATTGGCCTATCCAGATTCACTCTTCATTGGATTGTGCACCACAGATACTTTGACATTGACCGCATTGACCAACGAAAACGTATCCTACAAGTGGTGGTATTATGATGCGCAAGATTCCATTACAGACAATACTCCAGAGTGGACATCTGCATCTTATTTTATTGGAAGTGCATTTCCCATGACCTATTGGTGCAGGGTGACTGAGCCCCAATGTGGTTACTATGAATCGGTGAATTATACTGTTTTACCCCTTCCTTGTACGGTTGAATTCCCGAATCTACTTTCTGGATTTGCCGGAGATGCCAAGTCGTTTAGTTTGTTGTGTAATCCAGATATCTATGCTGAGGAGTTTGAGCCCGGACAACCCATCGGCAATCAGACTTTCCACATTTGTGGATTGTTCAATCCTTATGATTCTACTTGGAAATATCCCAATTCTACCCTCAAAGTGTTCAACCGTTGGGGAAACATTGTTTATGAGAGCGCAGATTACAAGAATGATTGGAAGATTTCTGATCTCGCCCAAGGGGTTTACTACTATGAATTTGTTTGGAATCGACCCAAAAAAGAATACTACACAGGATCTTTTAATATCCTGAAATAATCAATCTTCTATCAATAAAGAGCCGGTCATTTCGATCGGCTTTTTTATTTCCATCAAGTGCAAAATGGTGGGGGCTACGTCGGCCAAAATGCCATCTTTTACCTTTTTTACTTTATCAGAAATAATCCAGACAGGAACAGGATTGGTAGTATGAGCCGTGTTGGGTGTTCCATCTTCATTGATGGCGCGGTCTGCATTGCCATGATCCGCGATGATGACAAACTGGTAGTTGTGCGATAAGCCAACTTGAACCAACTTTTGTAAACATCCATCTACCGTTTCAACAGCCTTGATGATGGCTTCCCAAACTCCTGTATGACCGACCATGTCAGGGTTGGCAAAGTTCAGGCAAATGAAGTCAGGCTCTTCTAGTTCCATAACGGAAATGGTTTTTTCCAATATTCCTTGGGCAGACATTTCGGGCATCAAATCGTAGGTAGCCACCTTGGGTGAGGGAACCATTCCTCTTATCTCTTTTTCAAAAGGTTCTTCTCTGCCCCCGCTAAAGAAGAAAGTAACGTGTGGATACTTTTCCGTTTCAGCAATGCGCAGTTGAGATTTCCCCGCCTCAGCTACAACCTCTCCCAATGTTTGTACTAGGTTGTCCTTTTCAAATACGATGTGAATGTTCTTGAATTTTTCATCATATTGGGTCATGGTGATATAATACAAATTCGAAATAGGCGTCATTTCAAATTCGGGAAATGCTTGCTGAGTGAATACCTCTGTTATTTCGCGGCATCGGTCCGTTCTGTAATTGAAACAGATAACAACATCTCCTGCTGAAATGGGTAGGAAATTATTTTGGATGATGATGGGTTCAATGAATTCATCCGTGGTTCCGTTCTGATAAGAATCCTCAATGGCCGTGGTGGCTTCAAGTTTTGCTTCCCCCTTCCCATGGACCAATAAATCATAAGCTTTTTTAACGCGTTCCCATCTCTTGTCTCGGTCCATGGCAAAGTATCGGCCAATGACTGAGGCGACTTTGACACCTGAAGGCTCAATGGTTGTTTCCAATTCTTGGATGAAGCCTGAACCGCTCTGCGGATCGGTATCACGGCCATCGGTGATGGCATGAATCCTGGTGGTTACATCGGGGAATTTTGCCGCGATTTCGCACAAGGCCGCAGCATGCAACCAGTGGGAATGCACACCACCATCGCTAATCAAACCCAACAAATGGACGGTTTTCTTGTTGGCTTGTGCATATTCAAAACCCGCCAATAGGGTAGGGTTGTGATGAAATTCTCTTTCACGAATGTTCTTGTTGATGCGCACCAATTCCTGAAAAACCACGCGTCCAGCTCCAATGTTCATGTGTCCCACTTCAGAGTTGCCCATCTGTCCCTCGGGCAGACCGACATGCTCACCGTCTGTTCGCAAAGTGGCGTTGGGATATTTTTGATATATGCTATCCGCAAATGGGGTGTGCGCATGTGCAATGGCATCTGAGTTGTCTTTTTTGCCAATTCCCCAGCCATCCAAAATGACCAATGCTACTTTATTGTTTTTCTTTTCCATGATAGGGCAATCTTATTTCTATGATACTTCCTTTGGGCTCATTTTCTCGAATCGAAATGGAACCGTTGTAAATTTTAATGATGTTCTGCACGAGGTGTAAACCCAATCCTGTTCCGGGCTGCTGTGTTCTGCTTTGAACACCGCGGTAAAAAGCCTTGAGCACTTGATCGCGTTCTTGTTCTTTGAAACCAATCCCTTCGTCTTTAACCCGAATAGTGATTTCTGCTGTTTGATCAAGAACAATGGTGATTGTGCTTCCAGGGGTACTGTATTTGGCAGCATTATCCATCAGATTGGATAGGATAGCATTCATCAATTCAGGATCAAAGGGGAAGCTGAGGGCACCTTTTTTTTCTAATACCCAAAAATGGTCAGGATACCATTGACGGTATTTTTTTATCGCAATTTCGGAAAGGCTATCCAACTCGATTGTTGAATTCCAAAGATTAATTCCTACGCCATGTGTTCGGGTGGCGAGCAAAATGTTTTCGATTTGTTGATGCAACTTATTCAAAGCGATTTGCGCATTGTTGAGCATGTTGCGCTGGGTTTCTTCGTCTGTTTTTCTTTTTAATAAAGTATCGAGCATCAATCGTATGCTGGCCAGAGGGGTTTTGAGTTCGTGCGTTACAGACAACAGAAAAGTGTTTTCTGTTTTGGCCAGTTGCATGTCTGTTTTAATGGTTTTGTGAATGAATCTAAATCCCAAAAAAAGGAGAATACAGAAGACCAAACCTTCACCAATCACCATGCTGAGTTTATAAAAATAAACTTGATTATCGGGGTAAATGAGTCGGTAATTTCTTTCCAATTGAATTCCCCACCATGTCAGTTGGAGCAGGACATAGAGAAATAGAATGATTAAAAAATACAATCGGTACTTTCGCAGTTTCACCTTGTAAAATTACTACTTTTGAGCGTGCTTTTAAGGATTATCCATTTGCTGATTGTTTTGTTCTTGCTGACACCCATGCACGGGCAGAAGGTGGGGTTGGTACTAAGTGGTGGGGGAGCACAAGCCTTATCTCATATTGGTGTGATAAAGGCTTTGGAAGAGCATCACATCAATATTGATTACATTGTTGGAACAAGCATGGGCAGTGTCATTGGTGCCATGTATGCCTCAGGTATGACAGTGGCTGAGATGGAGGCTTACGTTACTTCAGAGGCTTATCGTCAAATGTCTGAGGGTGTCATCGACATCCAGTATCAATATCTTTTTCATGAACCTCCGGCAGATGCTTCCATGCTTTCGCTTCGTTTGGGTGGAGGCGAATCCGTAAAACGATTTATTCCTACCCATTTGATATCTCCTGAAATCATGGATTGGGAGAACATGAAAGGTTTTAGTGCGGCCAATTATCGATGCCGAGAGAATTTTGATTCTTTGATGATTCCTTTCAGGTGTTTGGCTTCTGACGTTGAATCCAAGCAATCAGTAGTTTTTCAGTCTGGCTCATTGAGCCAGGCCGTGAGGGCTTCGATGACCTATCCGTTTTATATACCTGCAATTTCTGTGGATGGAAAGTTGATGTTTGATGGAGGGATTTATAACAACTATCCTTTGGATGTAATGTACCAAACCTTCATGCCCGATTTGATTATTGGCTCCAATGTCTCCGGCATTATTGCACAACCCAAAGAAGATGATTTTGTTTCCCAAATTGAGAGTTTGATTGTATACCGAGATGAGCATCAAGAACCCTGTCCTGAAGCCTTAGAGATCAAGCCGGATGTTTCAGCTTTTGGAACGTTTACTTTTGGCAATGCCAGTGATATCATTTTAAAAGGATATCAGGCAGCCCAAGAGCGACTCACAGATTGGATTGATCTTCACGGGAAAATCAATCCATTGGACACCTTTGATATCGAGCAGAAAAGAACCCGTTTCTTGTCGATTAAAGTTCCTGAATCCATCACCAAAATTGAGATCAGTGGATTGGAAGAGGGAGAGTCTTCTAGAATGACAAAAGGGATTACGGCAGGATTGACCAAGGTGGATTTTCATCAAATGGAAAAGCGGTATTATGCCCTTTGGAGAGACCAGCGCATTCACAAGGTCTTTCCGATTAGTTCTGCTGATACAACACATGCAGGTAGTGATGGCTATCTATTGAAATTGCAGGTTAAAAAAGAATTGCCTGCTTTGGTAACCATAGGAGGGAATTTCTCTTCCCGTGCCATTAATACAGGAATGATCGCAGTTCAATATCAGCCATTCAAAAATAGAGATGCGACCATTTATGGAAACAGTTATTTTGGTAAGTTCTATGGTTCGGCACTTGCCGGTGCTTCCTGGGCAGCAAAGTCTTTCCGATTTCCTTTGGCCATTTCATTGGAATTTATCCAGAATCGATGGGACTATTATCGAAGTGTCTCTGCTTTTTTTGAAGATGTTAAACCTTCTTTCGTGTTGGTCAATGAGCGTTTTTTTCAAGCCAAATTGAAGTGGTCAACCTCACAACATGCGTTGTTAACGGCGCAAAGTGCCTTTACGCATCAGTATGATAAATACTATCAAACGCGCCAGTTCTTGTCCATCGATACCGCAGATGTTACGGAGTTTGATGGATGGATCCAGCGATTGTCTTGGGAGTACAACACGCTGAACAGAAAGCAATACTCCAATGACGGCGCTCAAGTTAAAGTCTTGGTGAAGAACTCTTATGGAAGAGAGCTGTCTATCCCTGGCTCAACAAGCATTCTTCGCGATACCACCGCCTTATGGCACAACTGGTTTGAAGTGAAATTCGCCTCTATGAAGTATTGGAAGGTCACCAGGAATGTCTCTTGGTTGACCCAAATAGGCGGAGGTTGGAGCAATCAAGAAGTTTTTAATAATTACATCGGGACCATTATGCAGATGGCGCCTTACAATGCCATTCCAGAGGCCAGCACTTATTTTATGCCTCAATTCAGAGGATTGGTATATACGACAACAGGTTTGGGAGCCGTATTCAGCTGGAAGAGTCGATTTGATTTACGCTTTGAATACCACCGCATGGACAATTGGAAGCGCTATCTCTCCGATTCATTCAATAAGGCAAGATTGGAATACCGTTCTGAAGCCAACGCGCAAATTTCAGGCAGCATTGTGTTCCAAACCCCTGTCGGTCCTTTGTCTTTTCAATTGAATTATCTAGAGAGAAATGCGCAGCCTGTATCGGCTTTGTTTCATTTTGGGTACATTCTTTTCAATGATTCTCCTCGGAATTAATCCTTATCTTTGCGCTGAAACTGAGTGCGATGAAGAATATAAAATTTGCCGTAATTGGCGCAGGTCACATTGGTAAAAGACATGCCGAAATGGTGAAGCGCAATCCCAATGCCGAGTTAGTGGCTTTTTGTGATGTGCGTTCTGCCGAAGAATGTGGAATAGCATCATTTGAGGTGCCATTGTACAAAAGCACAGATGAAATGTTCAAACAGCATCCAGATTGTGATGTGGTGTGTGTTTGCAGTCCCAATGGTTTTCACGCAGAACATGCGATGGCGGTGTTGAATGCTAAGAAGCATTTGGTTGTTGAAAAGCCAATGGCATTGACCAAAGCAGCATGCGAAGAGATTATCTACAAATCGTTACAAGTCAATAGACAAGTTTTTTGCGTGATGCAAAACCGTTACAGTCCTCCAAGTGTTTGGATTAAGGACCTCTTGGAGAGCGGAAAATTGGGTAAGATTTTCATGGTCAATATCAATTGCTATTGGAATCGCGATGATCGTTACTACAAAAAAAATCATTGGAAAGGAACCAAGAATTTAGATGGCGGAACTTTGTTTACGCAGTTTTCTCACTTCTTGGACATCATGTATTGGTTGTTTGGTGACATCAAGAACATCCAATCCAAAATGACAGACTTTAATCATGGCCACTCAACAGAATTTGAGGATTCTGGGATGGTCAATTTTGACTTTGTGAGCGGAGGTATGGGGTCTTTTAATTTCTCTACCTCTTGCTATGATCAAAATTATGAAAGCAGCATGACCATTATCGCAGAAAATGGCACCATCAAGATTGGTGGCCAATACATGAATGAAGTGGTGTATTGTCACGTCAAGGATTATAAAATGCCCGTTTTACCCGAAGGCAATCCAGCCAACGATTATGGACATTACAAGGGTTCAGCGGCGAATCATGTTTTCATCATTGAAAATGTCATTGAAACGCTGCAAGGCAATTCCATCATTACAACCAATGCCTTAGAAGGGATGAAAGTGGTGGACATCATCGAAAGAATGTATGCCGCAGTGAAATAATTGTTTTTAATACCAACAAAAAAGGCCGCATAAGCGGCCTTTTTTAATTTCGTTTACAAGGTTATTTGGTAACCGTATTGTACTGAATTTGCCATTCGGGGTCGTCCATGAACAACTCATTGGCGTATCCCATCCACTCAGCAGCTTTCTTTTTGTCGCTGGCATTTCCCAACTCATTGGCGTAAACAATCAATGCATTTTTCAATAGTTTTTTCACTTCTTCGTTGCGGGTTGAGTAGGATTGAGAAACCAACAATTCTTTGGCTTTGGACAATTCCATATCTGAGTCTTTAACAGCCTTGGCATGTGCAAAGCACAAACCCAACATGATGTGTGCTCCTGCATCGTTCGGTTCAACGTCAATTAAGCAATCATAATACAATTTGGCTTTGGTGTATTTCTGTTGCTCGTATTGCATATCGCCTTCAACGGTGATGTCTTTTCTGATGTTCATGAAGAAATCAGGGAATTCATCCACATATTTTTTCTCTTTGTCCTTCGCTCCGTATTTCGAGCAAAATTTCATGGCATCTTTAAAGGCTCCTTTGTATTCCTCCATTTGGGTATACTTCTCAATCTTGGACATTTCATACAATGACATGGCAATGTACAAATAGGGAAGCGGGTGCTTTTTGGTGTCGTCACCCATGGTATAGTTTTCAGCTTTATTCAATACTTTTTCGTACTTCTGATCGACAAAAAGCGAAAGTAAGTCTTTGAAATCGTTGTCTGGCTGGGCAAATAATGCCGAAGTAGAAAGGGTCAATGCAAGCAAAAGTACTTTTTTCATGATCTAAATTTTTTGGGTCTGCTAAAAAACTATGCCAAAATAGAACATTTTATTCATTTGTATTCGATTCCTTACAAAAAATACATAAAACCTTGCTCACGGACTTTGTATATTCGCCGTTATTGAAATGATGATGCGCATGAAAAATATTTTAGTTATTGCCTTGGTGTTGTTTGGCTTTGAAATGTTGGGGCAAGGTTCAGTCAGAGGATTCATTAAAGACAAGGAAACCGGACAGGCTGTATTTCCCATTACTGTGGGATTAGAGGGTACTGGATATGGAGCACAGACGGACATCAGCGGTTATTATTCATTGACCAAAGTTCCAATTGGAAAATATACATTGGTGGTTCAATCCATTGAATTCAAAACCATCAAAGAGGAAATTGAAATTCAAGAGAATAAGGTGTTGACCAAAAACTACATGGTGGAGCGTTCTGATGTTGAAATGAAAACGTTGGATGTGTCCTCAGAGCGTTCTGATCAAATCAACAATGTCAACATTTCTTCTGAAACCGTGCGTTCGCAGGACATCAAGAAAATCCCTTCCATTGGAGGGCAAGCGGATTTGGTTCAGTACTTAACCGTTTTGCCTGGGTTTGTCAGCACGGGTGACCAAGGTGGACAAATCTTTGTCCGTGGTGGTAGCCCCGTTCAGAACAAGGTTATTTTGGATGGAATGGTTATTTACAATCCCTTTCACAGCATCGGTTTGTATTCTGTGTTTGATACGGACATCATCTCAACGGCGGATGTTTACACCGGAGGTTTCAACGCACAATATGGTGGACGAATCAGCTCCGTGATGGACATCACCACCAGAGATGGAAACAAACGAAAATCCAATGGAAGGGTGGGCATTAACCCGTTTGGAAGTAAGATATTGTTAGAAGGCCCATTGAAGAAATTGAATGAGAAGGGTGGAGGTATTTCTTATATGCTATCCTACAAGAACTCTTATTTGGATCGTAGTTCCAAGACTTTGTATTCTGGCCTGAATGATGGCAATGGTTTGCCTTTCCGCTACCGAGACCTGTATGGTAAAATATCGATGGGAGGAGGAAATGGAAGCAAGTTGAATTTGTTTGGTTTTAATTTCACCGATGATGTAACCAAGTATCAGGGTTTGTCCAAACTGAGCTGGGTGAACAACGGTGGTGGTGGTAACTTTGTCGTGGCTCCCGCGGGTTCAACGGTTCTGATCAATGGTAACTTTGCTTTCTCCAAATACAAGTGTATCCTGAAGGAGGACAACAACCCGGATCGCGCGACTTCGATTTCTAGTTTTAATTTTGGCTTGGATTACAAATTCAACATCGACAAAGATGTCTTGAATTATGGTTTAGAGGTGGTTGGATTTGGAACGGAGTATAACACCTTCAATCCATTGGGTGTGAAAGTGGATTTGGCTCAAAACATGACCGAATTGAACGGTTACTTTACTTACAAAATCAACCGTAATAACTGGATCATTGAACCAGGAATTCGCATGCAGTATTACAGCTCCATTGCCATAGTTTCTCCTGAACCTCGATTTGGTTTAAAGTACAAAGCCACGGAGCGTTTGCGTTTAAAGCTCGCCATGGGTAGATATTCTCAAAATTTGATGGCCACCAACTCGGATAGGGATGTGGTGAATTTATTCTATGGATTTTTGGCCGCTCCGGAAGAAACGCAAGATGAATTTGTAACACCCAAGAATGAAACCAAATTGGTTAAGAATTCTTTGCAAAGAGCGTTGCATTATGTGGTAGGTACTGAGTTTGATTTAACAGAGGCCATCAACATCAATTTTGAAGGTTATTACAGAGATTTTAGACAAATCACCAACATCAATCGAAATAAAATCTTTCCAGATGATGCCAACAATCAGGATCAACCAGAAATCTTGCGTAAGGATTTCTTGATTGAAACAGGTAGGGCTTATGGTGCAGATGTGGTATTAAAGTATGAGAGCAAGCGCCAATACATTTACATGGTTTATTCCTTGATGAAAGTAGATCGTTGGGATGGTCTCAAGTGGTATGCGCCTGTATTTGATCGTCGACATAACATCAATTTGGTGGCCACACAAAAGTTTGGTAAGGACCGCAATTGGGAGTTGTCTGGTCGTTGGAATTTGGGATCCGGTTTGCCCTTTACACAGACCCAAGGATATTACCAGCCCAATTTGGTATCTGGAGGAATCAGCACCGATTACATCAACAGCAATCCCAATGAGCTGGGTATTCAATTCGCTGGTCTGAATGGTGGTCGTTTGCCATATTATCACCGCTTGGACATGAATTTGAAATACATCAAGAAAGGGGATAAGGTCAATTGGGAATGGAATGCTGGAGCGACGAATTGTTACAACCGTGCTAATGTGTTTTATATTGATCGAATCACCGCAAAGCGCACCAATCAACTTCCTTTGATGTTCAATATGGGAGTGGAGTTGAGCTTTTAATTCAAGCTCAACAACTCTTTGGCATTGGTAATTGCAGCGGCAGTGGGTTGTTGTCCACTGAGCATTTCAGCAATTTCTTGTACGCGCTCTTCTGCATTTAATGCTTGAATAGAGGTCGTCGTGCGCTCTCCACTGTGATCTTTCAATACTTTGAATTGGTGCTGTGCTTTGGCCGCAACTTGAGGAAGATGAGAGATGGTGATGAGCTGCATGTGTTGTCCGCATTCTTGAAGCAATGCGCCGATTTTAATGGCCACATCTCCACTGACTCCGGTATCGATTTCGTCAAGAATCAAAACAGGCAAAGATTTCTGTTTGGCCAATACCGTCTTAATGGCCAGCATGACGCGTGACAACTCACCGCCTGAAGCGGCTTTTTGAATGGGCATAGCGGCGTTGCCTTTATTCGCGCTAAACAGCATTTGCACGTCGTTGATGCCGTCGGGTTTGAACGCTGTTTCGGTCAATTCCAAATTCAACTGCGCATGCTCCATGGAAAGGCGCTTGAGCCAACCTTCAATGTCGATGCAAATGTTGGTAGCGGCCTCTTTTCTTCGGGCGCTGATGAGTCGACCGATGGTAAGAAGTTCTGATTCAATCTTGGAAATGTCTTTGTTGATTTTCTCCATCTCATCATCAAAATGATGAATGGTATTCAATTGTTTTTCCCATTGGTCTTTTAATACAACCAATTCATTGATGTCGCTCACGCGATGTTTTTGTTGCAAGCGATAAATTTCGCCCAGCTGTTGTTGCAGTTGTTGTAGCTTTTCCGGATCACTTACTTGGTTGTCACCGGCGGACTCTAGTTCATTGGCCAAGTCTTTGATTTCAATCTGAACAGATTTCAATCGGCTCAATAACTCTTGCCCCTGATCCATGTGCTCTGCGTATTTCTGAAAGGATTGGATAACTTGGTTGATTTGTAAGACAACTCCATTTTCGCCATGAAATAATCCTTGGCATTGCTGCAGCATGTTGTTGATTTCCTCCAAGTGTTCCGCCCGACGCACCCACATTTCACTTTCTGGAATGGAGATTTTCCCCAATGCAGATTGGGAGATTTCATCGTATTGAAATTGAATAAAATCAACCGTTGCAGCCCATTCTTTTTGTTGTTGGATGAGCGCCTCTTGTTGTTCTTTCAATTGATTCCACAATTTGAATTTGGACTTGTATTCTTGCAAACCCAATTGATTCTTGGCGACCAAATCGATGATGTCCAATTGGAAATTTCGTTGCCCAATCAGTGATTGCTCATGTTGAGAGTGGATGTCTATCAATTGCTCCCCGGCCAGTTTCAAGGTTTGAACGGAAACAGGGGTGTCGTTGATGAAAGCCCGGCTTTTGCCGTTACTTAATATTTCTCTTCGAATGGTAGTATGCGGTTCAAAGTCCAAATCGTGCTCTTCAAAAAAAGACATCCAATGTTGGTCCAACGCAAAGTGCGCTTCTATCACACATTTGCTTTCTCCGGATCGAATGAATTTGGTGTCTGCACGTTGCCCCAAAAGCACGCCAATGGCGCCCAGCAGAATGGATTTTCCACTTCCCGTTTCTCCTGTGATGGCGGTAAAACCATCTTGAAAAAGAAGCTCGGCTTGATCGATCAAAGCAAAGTTTTGAACTCTTATGGATTGTAACACGGTGTTTTTTGGTTAAAGGTAAGTGGCTTGGTGATGAATCCTTATGCGCTGAATCCTATAAATTATGGCGCCATGATGCGCTCATATTTGGCGATGTTTCCAGGATCAACCAATTTGCACAATTCATAAATCGATTTTTTCAATTCCGCTGGTGCAGGTTTGAATACATTGATGATTTCTTCTGCCTTGCCGTAAAAGAAAATCTGAAGGTTGTACGAAGAAGGTCTGATTTTGTGAATCGCACGCAACCCTTCCAGCGCCGCAGCCATGGTATTTCGACCTTTTTCAATGTCGTAATACAGAACATCCAAACCTTGCCGGTGATAGTTGTATAAGGCTTCTCGCAGGGGTTTGAAGGATTGTGATAAAATATTCTCAATGATCCAGTAACGATTTTGTTGTCCTTTTTGACTGGCTTTCCATCCTTCTTCAGGAGCGTTTTGGGCATTGGTCACAATGGTTTGACACAAGAGATAGTGATCGGTTCCTCCTTCTGGTGCAAAGGAGTCATAGTCCATGGCCAATATCAAATAAGCATAATAGGCCAATACCGAGGTTAAGTTGTCTCGGTGCTGATCTTGTGACCATTGTAAATTGGCATTGTCTTGATACGTAAAACCGAAATTTTTGTCGTTGATGCTGAGCATCGTGGTTTTGTAATTGGAGTTGAATACAGGTCGGCTGCTGCTGACCTGAATGGAGCCCAAGAATTGTCGGCTGCTCACTTGCTGCTCTATGGTAATTTGAATGGAACAATCGATGCGCTCTTTTGAATCCCAACTGTCTTTGGTCCACTTGCGGGAATTCATGAATTCTTCAATCACGCCTTCCATGGTTTTGAAGATTTCCGCATCGGTGGTGATGACCCGTGGAGGAATGATGGTCACATTGCAATTCAATTCCTGAGCATGAACTAGGGCAGGGCTCAAGAAGAGCAAGGCCAAGATTATAGGAAGTTTTCGCATAGGGTTTCTAATATGTTTTGTGCCACTTTTGATTTGTGCATGGCTTGTAAAGCAATAGAACGATTTTCGTTCAAGAACATTGTCACGGTATTGTTGTCCCCGCCAAAGCCTGAGTCTGCGGCAGTGGCATCGTTTCCAACAATCATGTCCATATTTTTATTGCGCATTTTCTTGAGCGCATTCTCAGCGAGATTTTCAGTTTCTAGCGCAAAGCCAACAATGCGCTGATGTCCTTGTTTCATGCTGCCCAGCGTTGCTGCAATATCAGTGGTGGGTTTCAAGGCAATGTTCAGCTCTTGGTTGGCCTTTTTTATTTTCTGCTGGGCAACTTGAGCAGGAGTGTAATCGGCTACAGCCGCAGCCAATATCGCGATGTCTGATTGTTGAAACAAGTCTATTGCTTTTTCGGCCATCTGATCGGCGGTGACCACTGAAAATCGCTGGATGTTGGGATGATGACAAGTAAGGTGGGTGGGTCCTGAGACCAGAAAAACACGAGCCCCCATTTCAGCAGCGCGCTCCGCCAAGGCATATCCCATTTTTCCGGAACTGTGGTTGCTGATGAAGCGCACCGGATCAATGGGTTCTTGGGTTGGTCCTGCGGTAATTAAAATGGTCTTTTGATACAACCTTAAATCGGGGGAGAAAAAATGAAGCAGTTGATCAAAGATTTCTTCGGGTTCTGCCATCCGACCTTTGCCATCGAGCCCACTGGCCAGGCTCCCTTCTTGCGGGTCGATGACATGGTGTCCTCGGTCAGTCAATGTTTTAAGATTGGACTGCGTTCCGGCATGTAAAAACATGTCATGGTCCATGGCAGGCGCAACGAATACAGGACATCTTGCACTCATGTAGGTGGCCATGAGAAAGTTGTCGCAGTGACCACTGCTCATTTTAGCCAGTGTATGCGCTGAGCAGGGTGCAATAATCAAGGCATCCGCCCAAAGAGCCAAGTGCACGTGATTGACCCACTCGCCGCTTTCCTTGCTTTCTGAAAAATCACTGGATACAGGGTGACCCGTTAACGCAGCAAAAGTCAAGGGCTGTATGAAGTTCAAAGCGGATGGTGTCATCATGACCTTTACTTCACAACCTGATTTGGTCAACAACCGAATCAACGCTGTGGTTTTGATGCAGGCAATGCTTCCTGTTACTCCGACCAATATTTTTTTTCCTTTCACGATTCTAAAATAAAAAAAGATGGACTAAGCCATCTTTTATTTTATCGACATTCGGCCAATATTAGCCATTGTTCTCTTCAGTATCTGGATATCTCCAGTAAACTTCACCATCAATCAATTCCTGAATGGCAATCGATTGTGGCTTGGCCATGCGCTCATAGTGCTTGGAGATTTCAATTTGTTCGCGGTTCTCAAATACCTCTTCTAAGTTGTCGGTGTTGGAACTGAACTCTTCCAATTTCTGACTCAACTCCTCTTTCATTTCCTTGCTCACTTGATTGGAACGCTTAGACAAAAGCACGATGGCTTCGAAAAGATTGCCATCTACTTTCTCAAACAATTTGTTGGCATCACGGGTAACCGTGGTCTTTTCTGCAGCGGTATTTTTAAACTTGCTCATGGGTTTTACTTGGTCAGTTTTTCAATTTGGTTCACACTCTTATCAAAATAGCTTTGGGCTTCTTTCAACCAATCGCTTTCTGGATAAGCATTGGCAAAGTTAATATAAGATTCTGTAGTTGCGCGAAATCTTTCGATTTTCTTGGTGTCAATGCTGCCCTCAGCCAACAAATAGCCACTTTTCACAATCAAATATTGGATTTCTTCCCTGTATTTGGAGGTAGGGTATTCAGTGAGAAAATGCTTTAATGCCAATGAAGCAGCCTTGTATTTCTCTGTCTTGACGTACAATTTGGCCTTCTCATAGGCTTTCACTTCCAACTTCGCATTTAGCTCAGCCACCAATACATTGGCGGAATCTTTCAATGGCGAATTGGGATAACGGTCTAAGAAATATTGAAAATCATCAATGGCCTGTTTGGTTTCCAATTGATCCAAGGTGTGCTCTGGACTAAGGTAGTAACTGCAATAGGCCGATTTGAAAAGGCATTCTTCTGCTTTGGGGTGACGAGGATAATTTTTGGCAAAGGATTTTAAGTAATAGCCTGCCATGATATAATCCTTGATACACAATTGGGTAACCGCAAAATGATACTGCACGTCCTCGGCAATTGAACTTCCTCGGGTAGGGCCTTGCAGCTCATCCAACAAAGGCAAGGCTTTGTGGCATTCCCCTTCATTGTAGTACTTGACTGCGGCTTGGTACTTTTTATTCATGTCTTTTTCCTTCAAAATCTTGTTGTACTCAGAGCATCCGCTGAGCAGGACAAGGGAAACGAAGAAAAGAGTGAATTTTTTCATGGTCGACAAAGATAGGAAAGAGCCCGATATTTTGATTTGTTAATTTAGCCCAAGAAGTCGCGCAGGATGATGCTTGCACTGATGGCATCAACCAAACCTTTGTTTTCTCTTTTTTTCTTGGACAAGTCCATGCTTTGAATGGCTCGGCTCGCAATGGCGCTGGTGAACATTTCATTGACCCGATGTATGGGAGTTGCGGGGAATTGTTTGTTCAATTTTTTTTCAAACTGCGCTTGCTGTTCTGTAGTGGTAGAAGCATCTCCATTCAAGTAACGCGCCTCACCCAAAACAATGCCCTCCACCTTGTATTTGTTCAAGTATTTTTGAAGGAAATCCATGATTTCGGCTGTGGGAACGGTGGTCAGTGGGGAGGCAATCATCTTCAGATCATCGGTTTCTGCGATACCGCATTTTTTTTCACCATAATCTATTGCAATCAGTCTTCCCATTCTTGGCTTATTTTTGACCAAAATACATTCAAATCATGATGTTGGAAGAAATTAAATCTCAGATTGAGTCGGCGTGGGAAGATCGTTCCTTGTTGCAACAGGTTGCCTATGTGCAGGCCATCGAGTGGGTGATTGAAGAATTGGACAAAGGGAGATTGCGTGTGG
The DNA here is from genome assembly GCA_039798325.1 of Bacteroidota bacterium. GTDB lineage: Bacteria > Bacteroidota > Bacteroidia > Flavobacteriales_D > Sanyastnellaceae > CAMCTV01. The sequence continues at coordinate 25,077 of JBDKGG010000158.1, read as the reverse complement.
CTGAGCCATTGGGTGATGGTTCTTGGCAAGTGAATGAGTGGGTGAAGAAGGCGGTGGTGATGTATTTTCCCATTCGCAAGATGGAAACTTTGGAAGCTGGACCCATGGAGTTTCATGATAAGATGGCATTGAAGAGAAACTATGCCGAGTTGGGTGTTCGTGTGGTGCCCCACGCGGTGGCCCGTTATGGCGCTTTCCTCGCTAGCGGTGTTATCATGATGCCGAGCTACGTAAATATTGGCGCCTATGTGGACAAGGGAACGATGGTGGATACTTGGGCAACCGTCGGATCTTGCGCCCAAATAGGGAAGGATGTTCACTTGAGCGGTGGAGTGGGAATTGGTGGTGTCTTAGAACCCCTACAGGCCTCTCCAGTTATCATTGAAGATGGTTGCTTTATTGGATCCAGATGCATTGTGGTGGAGGGTGTTCGCGTGAGAAAAGAAGCGGTGTTGGGTGCCAATGTGGTATTGACAAAGAGTACAAAAATTATTGATGTCACCCAAGAAAATCCAGTGACCTATATCGGCGAGGTCCCAGAACGTTCGGTTGTGATTCCAGGTTCTTACAACAAGTCGTTTCCAGCCGGTGAGTATGGTGTGCCTTGCGCACTGATCATTGGGCAGCGCAAAGAGAGTACAGATTTAAAAACTTCTTTGAACGATGCTCTTCGTGAGCACGATGTAGCGGTTTGATGAAGAAGGTTTTGCTCATACAAACGGCCTTCATTGGTGATGCCATTTTGGCCACTGCGGCAGTTGAAGCCCTTGCGCAGCGCGGACATGAAGTGCATGTTTTGGTGCGCAAAGGAAATGAGATTTTTTATTCGAATCATCCCAAGGTCCATCAGGTATGGATTTGGGACAAGAAGAACAAGTGGAAGTCTTGGTGGTCTTTATTACAACAAGTGCGAGCGGTAAAATTTGATGAACTGTATTTGGTGCAACGCTATTTCACCATGTCCTTGTTTGCCCTGTTATCCCAAGCAACCACCAAGTGGGTTTACGACCAAAGTGTGTTGGCTGTCCTGTTCAAGAATTTGGTGCCTTATCAAATGATGGCGGGCAAGCACGAGGTGTATCGCCTCATGGATTTGGTGCAGTCTGATGTGCGTTTTTTGCCCAAGATTTATCCCAGTGATGAGGATGAGAGAATGGTGGAAGTATGGGCGAATCAGGCTTTTGTCACGCTGAGTCCTGCATCGGTTTGGGAGACCAAGCGCGCACCGGAGTCGGTGTGGAAGGCTGTTGTTGATCGCCATGCGCATCAAGCCATTTATTTATTGGGAGGCCCCGGTGATCTGGATTTTTTGAAAGGCCTAAAGGAAAAATGGAACAATCCTTCAGTTCAGGTTTTGGCCGGACAGTTGTCGCTCATGCAGTCAGCAGCGCTCATGTCCAAGGCCCAAATGAATTATGTCAATGACAGTGGTCCACTGCATCTTTGTTCGGCCATGAATGCGCCGGTAACGGCATTTTTTTGCAGCACCGTATTGGACTTTGGCTTTGGTCCGCTATCAGAAAACGCGTTGGTTTTGGAGACAACGGAGGAATTGCCTTGTCGACCTTGTGGTTTGCATGGAAAACGCGCTTGTCCAAGAGGAGATTTTGCATGTGGTCAAATCCATGTGCCCCAAATATGAGTCAACAATTGTCACGGTTTTGGTTGGGTTGGATGGATTGGGAAGTGCCCAATGCAGTCAACGCGGTGATGTTGGGTTCTTGTTTTTCCAATGAAATGGCGCTCAGGTGCAGAGAGAAAGGTTGGGATGTGCTGTCCAATCCAATGGGTACGTTGTTTCAACCGGAAGTCATTGCCCAATGGCTGGATTACGCATTGGGAAACCGCGATTGGGATCCCAAAAAACAAGTGGTATGGGATGACAACTTGTACAAATGTCTTGCAGGAGGTAAGGTGCTCAATCATGCCAAGGAGAGTGATCTCATGAGTGACATTGATTGGGTGGCCAACCAAATACAATTGAATTTGAAAAAGGCCCATGTCTTGGTCATCACTTTGGGAACAGCCTATGCTTGGAAGTATTTACCCTTACAAAGTCATGTCGGAAATTGTCAGCGATTGAACCAATTGGATTTTGAGCAAGAGCTGCTCGATATCAACGCCATGGAATCCCATTGGATCAAAACCTTGGCTGCGGTAAAGGCTTTTGCTCCTGAATTGAAAATTGTTTTCACCGTGAGTCCCGTCCGACATGAGCGTTTGGGTGTCATGGAGAATAGTTTGTCCAAATCAGTATTGCGCATGTTGTGTCACCGATTGTCTCAGCAAGCGGATGTGCGTTATTTTCCATCCTATGAATGGGTGGTGGATGAATTGCGCGACTATTCTTTTTATAAACCTGACGGTTGCCATCCCAGTGAAGAGGCCATTGACTTTGTATTTGACCATTGGATCAATAGTTTTTATTATGTTTAGATTTCTTTTTGTTTTTTCGTTGTTTTTAATGATAACAATGGATTTGATGGCGCAACAACGTTGCATCCACAAACATTTGACCCTGCGCAATTTTGCGTCTCGATTGGATACAATGGATGTGGTGCACCAAGATGTTCAATTGGACTTTACTGGTTTTGCCCAACAACAGATTGCGGGAAGGGCAGTCTCTCAGCTGGCCATTCATCAAACCACGAACCTCCTGCACTTGGATTTGTGGGGCATGACGGTGGATAGTGTGAAGGTCAATGGGGTGAACGCATTGTTCAGTAAAACCATTCAATCCCTATGGGTCAATTGGAATGGCTATGCTGGAGATACTTTGGAGTTGATAACATATTACCACGGGAATCCGGAAACGGATGCCAGCTGGGGTGGCTTTTATTACAACAGCCAATATGCCTACAATTTGGGCGTTGGATTTTCAGAAGATCCCCATTGTTTGGGAAGGGCCTGGCATCCTTGCATCGACGATTTTAATGACCGCGCGAGTTATCACGTGGTCGCAAAGACCTTACCCATTCATGCCGCCTATTGCGGTGGTGTGTTGTCATCCGAAACAACCGATGCGGATGGAAACCGATGGTTTGAATGGGATTTGTCACAGCCTATTCCCTCTTATTTGGCATCGGTTGCGGTGGGTCAATACGTCCGTGTGGAGGAAGATTGGGTATCTGAAGATGGTGATGTGATTCCAATCTGGTTGGCTGCTAAGTCAACCGATACCACCAACTTCAAGAATAGCTTGGTCAATTTGCCATCGGTAACGACACATTTTGAAAATCGTTTTGGTCCATATCCTTTTGACCGTGTGGGGTATGTAGCGGTTCCTTTCAATGGCGGCGCCATGGAGCACGCAGGCAACATCGCCTATCCCTTGTTTGCCATAAATGGAAGCTCATCCTACGAAACTTTGTACGCGCATGAATTGAGTCACATGTGGTGGGGAGATGCTGTGACTTGCGCTTCGCAAGAAGACATGTGGCTCAATGAAGGTTGGGCGTCTTATTGCGAATCCATAGCGCTGGAAGGCCTCTACGGTTCTGATGCCTATTGGGAAGAGCAAAAGACATTGCACAAGGAAGTATTGACCTCTACCCATGTTACGGATGGTGGATGGTGGCCGGTATCTGGGGTTCCTCATTCTTTGACCTATGGTTCTACTGTTTACCGCAAAGGAGCTTGGGTGGTGCACAATCTTCGTCATGTCATGGGAGATGCGGCTTTCTTTGCAGCCTGTCGTGATTATCAATCGCAACGCGCTTTTTCGAGTCATTCCTCTTCCGATTTAATGGCTTTTTTTCAGGGGTATACTTCGCATGATTTAACGACGTTTTTCAATACGTTTGTCTTTCAGCCTGGTTTCCCAGAATACCGCGTGAAAAGTTTTTCTGTGGAGCCATCCGATGTGCCAGCCATCAACATGGTGACCATTCAGGTAGAACATCACCTGCATCATCAATCTACTTTCAATACCGGTATGCCCATCGAATTGGCTTTTCGAAAGCCGAACGGCGACTGGGAATATCAAGGTTATTTGCATACTGAACCGCTTCAAACGGTGATGATTGGTTTTGATTTTGTTCCGACAGATGTTGTCATCAATCGCAACGGAAATCTGCATCAGGCTGCATTGGCCGAAGAGCGCATGCTGTACAACACAGGCAATGTGGATTTGACTTATGCGGATTTCAGTGTGAATCCTACAGATATGGGAGGAGCGGATAGCATTTGGTTCAGAGCAGAGAATCATTTTGCAGAAGCTGAGTATCATCCTTATTTGGCGGGTACGGATTGGTACGTCAGTCCAGATCGCATTTTGGAAGTGCATTGGCAGGGTGGAGAAGAAGCCGTGCTCAGCGGAAAATGGCGTTTTTATCAATCCAATGCGGCGGAATATGACTCAATCTTTTTCGCGCAGCTGAATGCATGGGGAATGAATGAAGACAGTGTGCATTTGTTGTATCGACCCTTTACGGGAGAAAATTGGTCGTTGTATTTGGATGCAACCCTCAATACCATGGGAAGTGCCAACAACGGAAATGGTCGTTTTGATTTTACGCGTTTGTTGCCGGGTCAATACACCTTGGCGGCGCATACCGGAGTGGTATCGGTCCAATCGCAATCCAATAGCCCTTGGGCGGTGTGGAATCAATCAACACTGCGGGTGATGCAACCCATGGATACCCTTCAGCTGCTGGATGTTCAGGGAAAGTTGTGTCAAAATTGGACGCAGCTTCAACCTCAGGAGGAAATGCGGATTCAACTTCCTGCGGGTACATATGTGTTGCGCGCACAGCGCGGAAATCAAACTTGGAATTCAAAAATTCAAATCATACATTGAAAGCATGAAAATTGTTTGCATCGGCAGAAACTACGCAGATCACGCCAAAGAATTGGGCAATGATCTTCCCAAGGAACCACTTTTTTTTAATAAGCCCGACTCAGCCATTTTGGCCAAGGGCAATCCTTTCTTTATTCCGGAATGGACATCGGATGTGCATTACGAGATTGAGCTGGTTTTCAAAGTCAATCGTTTGGGAAAGTACATTCAGAAAGAACATGCTTGGAAATACATCAGTGAGTTTACCATCGGTATCGATTTTACCGCGCGCGATGTGCAAGAGCAATTGAAGACCAAAGGTCATCCTTGGGAAAAGGCCAAATCCTTTGATGGATCTGCTTTTGTGGCCGATCAATGGTTTCCGGTTGAAGGGGTGAATTGGGATGAATTGACATTTGGATTAAAGAAAAATGGCGAGTGGGTGCAGCAGGGAAAGGCCAAGGACATGATTTTTAAAATGGATGCCATTATTGAGCATGTCAGTCAGTTCATGACTTTTAAGATCGGAGATTTGATATTTTCAGGAACGCCCCAAGGGGTTGGACCAGTAGCCGAGAATGACGTGTTGACGGGTTACATTGGAGAGGAAAAGATTTTTGACTTAAAAATCAAATAATCAAGGGACAAATACGATGCTCACTTTTCTGAGATGAGCGCCAATTTCGTCACAAAAGGGATCGGGGAATTGCGCCAATATTTGGGCATTATGGATACCGCTGCTCAAAAGGAGGTTTCTGATTTGCTGCATGCGCTCTTGGGCCAAAGCTTGGTTGCGCTGGGGTTGCCCCGAGGCATCGGCAAAGCCTTTCAGAAGTATGCGGTATTTGGGATAATGAGCAGCAATATCAATGACTTCATTCATGGCCATCAAGGCATTGGCGTTGATGGAGGTGCTGCCCAAATCAAAGAAAATATCGATGGTAGAAGGGATGTCGGCAACCTCTCCTTGCAAAGGAACAGTATTGCTCAGATCAACCACGGGGGAAGAAGGTTGTGCTTGGATTAGCGTGGTAATCAAAACCTTTAAATCAGCAACTTCTCGTTCCAATGCGCTCAATCGGGATTCAAAGGGATCGATGGAATTGGTCCATTTGATTTGGCTCAAATCTTCGCCCCCAATAATGGGTTTGTGCATGTGGGGAACTGGATGGAGGTATTCCAAAGTGGGTTGATCCTTAGGTTGTGCCCAAGTACAAAAAGGCATCATCGCGATGAACAGCAGAATCAAGGCGATGATTGTTTTTCTCATGAATTGGTATTGCGGGGGTTTCTGTTGTGCAACATCGGAACAAAGGCACATTTGCCGTGGGTTTCGATTTGAAATTCGCCTTTGTCATCCTCATGAATAACCATCATGTTTTGCTCTTGGTCGTTGCCAAAGGGCATGACCAAACGTCCGCCGGGTTTGAGTTGCAGCAATAACTCTTCTGGAATCTCAGGTGTTGCGCAAGTGATGATGATGCGATCAAAAGGGGCAAAGCTGGGCAGCCCTTTGTAGCCGTTCCCATAGGTGAGGTGGGCTTTGACTTTCATCTTGTTCAATAAGTCTTTGGCAAACTCATGCAATGAAAGTTGGCGTTCAATGGAAAACACTTTAACGCCCATTTCAAAAAGCACTGCGGTTTGATAACCGCTTCCGGTCCCTATTTCCAGGACTTTCATTCCGGACTTGATTTGCAGCAGTTGTGATTGTTTGGCCACGGTGGAAGGAGCAGAGATGGTTTGATCAACTCCGATGGGGAAGGCATTGTCCTCATAAGCGTGCTCCAAAAAGGCGGATTGGATGAAATAGTGACGCGGCACCCGTTCCATGGCTTGCAGTACGTTGCCATCTGTAATCCCTCCCAACGCCAATTCACGGACGAGGCGTTTTCTCATTCCCTTGTGTCTAAAATCATCTACCAACTGCATGCTACGAAGATAGCTGAGAATTATCTGTGATGGGGAGTAATGCTTTATTAAATGAGTAAAGATTTGAGGAGGATGGTGTTGAAATTTTATATATTTGGGCAAACTAAAAATAACATGAAAAAAATTATTTATGCTTTCGCCATCCTAGTAGGATTGCAATTTGCGTCATGCGGCAAGTATGATGAAGGACCTGGATTTTCTTTGCGTTCCAAAACCGCTCGTTTGGCTGGAGAATGGACCATTGAAAAAATGACTGTAGACGGTCAGGATTTTACCGCTTTCGCTACGGCCTTTATTACCAGTACTGAGTTTACCAAAGATGGAGACTATATTGTTTCTGGAACAGATTGGAATAATTTGCCTTATGAAGAGAAATCAAAGTGGGCATTTTCTGATGACAAATCTCAAGTAGTAGTAACGGATACAGACGGTACCAAATCAAGCATGGATATTTTGCGTTTGACCAACAGTGAGTTTTGGGCTAAGGACGTGGATTCTACAGGTTCTGTTACTGAAGTTCACTACAAAGCGAAATAATCAGTATTCTCGAATTGAACAGAAATGGCCTCCTCATGGGAGGCCATTTTTTTTTGATAAAAAAAAGGACTTCGATTGAAGTCCTTTTTGATTGGATTGGCGTAAGATTATTGTTTTTCAAAGGTCATAGAGATGCTTCCTGTGGCGCCATCTTCTTTGTATTCTAGATACAACTCCATTTCCTTATTGGTCAATCTTTTGATGATAAAGCCTTGACCATCGATTTCCAAGATTTCTTGCTCATCTATTCCGTCACTCCAACTCCACAGGGAGGTGGTGACATCTGCAGAGCCATTGCTGATCACAGAGGTCTTGATGGAATTGTCCTTGGTTTCGATTTCCCAGGTTTCAGAATAAGGATAAGTGGCTGTTTCTGCATTGTAACCGATGATTGAACCATCGAATGGATCGTAAACCGGAACTTGCGAGGTGGCCGTCATGTTGCCACCGTTTAGTACAGACGACACATTTTGGCTGGCATCTGCTGGATCTGTCCAATTGTAATCATATTTGACCACTTTCCACTCACCGCTCAAACGGGCGTTTTTAGAACGCAAGGAGAGGAAAGGACCATTGTCGTATTTTCCACAACCGGCCAAAACAACGACCAACATGGAGAATAGGATGAGTGTATTTTTTTTCATATTCATACTCAAAGATTATTTCTTTTCGAAAGTCAATTTAGCGCTGTTGCTATAGCCGGTTGAGGTATAAACGCTTTCAATGACCATTTCTTTGTTGGTGAGACGAAGGATGCGGTAGATGTCTCCATCGATGTTCAACATTTCTTTTTCGCTGGCGCCATTCTCCCAGTTCCACAATGAAGTGATGGTAGAAGCTGAGCCGTCTTCTATGGTGCTCATGGTGACAGCATTTTTATCGCCATCGATTTCCCAGGTAGAGGAGTAGGAGTATGAATCAGAGAAGTTCCCAAAGGTAGAAGTATAAGTAGAGGTCATGATGCTGCCATTGAAAGATTCTGTGGTGGTAGAACCATCAGAAGAGATGATGGTGCTTTCAGATTTAACGAGTTCCCATTCGCCAGTGATGCGGGCATTTTTGGAACGAATGGAGAAAAATGGACCGTCTTCGTACTTTCCGCAAGAGGTCAGAACCAGCACCAAAGCGATGGTTAGGGAAGTTAAAATGTTTTTATTCATCATATTGTTTTTTTTACGAAAATAGTGAAATTTATTTTTTGAATTGTACTTTCGAACGAATGAATTTGAAATGTTCAATTCCTAATTCCCGTAATGATGAAGAATAAATTAATCGTTTTTTTCTTTTGCTCTTTCTTGTATTGCTTTGATACACACGCCAATGTTTATTGGGTAACTTCCAATTCAAGTGGTGGATCTGGAACATTGAGAACTGCCATCAACAGCGCCAATGCCAATCTTGGTAAGGATACCATTTATTTTAACCTAGGAACTTCTGTTTCGTCGAGAACAATTAACTTATCCCTTTCGCTGGCCAGTTTGAATGATGCCGTTTTGATTGATGCAACAACCACGAATGGTGCTTTTTTCGGAAACAGTCACGCAAAGGTGATCATCAAGCCGGCTACTTCCTCTACCAACATCATGAATGGTCTGACCATCAATGCTGACCACTGTGAAATTTATGGTTTGTTCATCAAGGGCTTTCAAACGGGAATAGAGTTTCCATCCAATGCTCTGCGCTCGCATTGTAAGATTGGGGCACCAGGTAAGGGAAATGTCATCAGTGGAAATGCCACCACAGGAATGGAAATGTGGAATGTGCAGTTCACTCAGGTAAGTGATAATTTCATTGGAGTGGATACCTCAGGTACTAATGCTTTGGCCAATGCAGCAGGAATAGATTCTTGGACCAAACTACATGATGTGATTATAGGAGGACCAGATGAAACCTATCGCAATGTCATCAGCGGAAACAATGGTACAGGAATGCTCTTGGGCAATGTTGACAGTGTATATGTACAGCACAATTTTATTGGATTAAATTGGAATGGTGCAGCTGCAATTCCAAATACAGGAGTTGGACTCCAGTTGGGAATGATCGAGAGCCTTCAAATACCTTCTGTTATTGAGTTCAATGTGATTTCAGGAAACACCCAAAAGGGTTTGCATGCTGATGCTCCTGGGTTGATCGCTCGTGGCAACTACATCGGAACCAATGCCAATGGGGATGGGGCGATTCCGAATAACACTGGCGGTCTGGTTGTTTTTAAAAACAATGTGACGGTGGATGAAAATGTGATTTCAGGAAATAATGGAGATGGGATTCAGGTCAGTTTCGCCGCTTCGCAATGTGTCATTACAAGAAATAAAATTGGTCTAGGCGCAAATGGTTTGATCGCTTTGGGAAATAACGGCAATGGTATCGAGGTCTTGGGGAATGATGCCATCGTAGGTCATAACATCGGCGATGGGAATACCATTGTGAACAATACCGAAAATGGGATTTCTGCAAATGGTGATCATGTAAGCATCAAAGGTAATTTCATGGGTGTTCATCCCATCAACAATCAAGCGATGGGGAATGGGATGAGCGGGATCTTGCTCAGTGCATCAGCGACATCCGTTGTTGGTGGATTGGAGGTTGGGGAAGCCAATAAGATTGCCAACAATACGGGAGCAGGAATTTCAGAAAGTCAGTCCAATGATCTTTCAATCCTCGGCAATTTCATCTATGGAAATGGTTCCAATGGAATAGTCATACTCTCAGCCAATACAGGTATGATGATATTGGGCAATCACATTGGTGAAGTGGGCAGTGGCAATGGCGGTGCCGGGATACGGTTTAATTCGCCCAGCGCTGGTGTTACCCTTGGAAATGAATACTATCCCAACTGGATTGCAGGGAATGGCATGGAGGGAATTTATTTGGCCAATGGAATGAATGGTGTTGTGTTATACAACAACCGTTATTCTTGCAATAGCCAAGTGGTTGTTGGTGAAGGAGCTGTGCATTTGGGAACCAGCAATCAAGGCATCACTCCGGGTTCTAGTACTTTGAATGAAGGCTTGCTGAGCGGAACAACAGCGCCCAACAGAAGAGTAGATGTTTTTTACAACGGGAGTGATTGCGGAACCTGCGAAGGATGGATTTTCTATGAGCCATTGATGAGTGATGCAACAGGAAACTGGTCTATTGTGGTAAATCCCCAATTGGGACATTGGATGGTGATGGAAACCGATGCCAATGGCAACAGCAGTCGATTTTCCGCTTGCCAAGAGATGAGTTATTGTGCGGATTTGGTTTTCGAAGATTCTGTTCAGAGTTGCTTTGGTTCTACTGTCAATATTGAAACCAATGGCAGTGGGCATTGGGTGTACAATGGACCTTCGGGAACGTTGAGCCATTTGGTGCTGGAGCCAACGACGTTGTATTATTGGACAAATACAGCAACAGGATCTTGTGTTGATTCAATTGTTGTGGAAGTGTTTGAAGGGGATGTCTATTATGCGGATCAGGACATGGATGGATTTGGGGATGATGCAAACACCACGGTTTCTTGTAATCAGCCCGTGGGTTTTGTTTTGAACAATGGAGATTGCAATGATACCGATGGAAATGTTTATCCAGGAGCTGTCGAGGTTTGCAATGATATGGATGATGATTGTGACAATCAGATAGATGAGGATTTGGAATTGTTTTTTCAGTTTTCTGATCAAGATGCAGATGGGTATGGCGCAATGATGAGTGGGTTTTTGTATTGTGAGTTACTACCGGGCTATGTTTTGGAGAGTGGCGATTGTGATGATATGAATCCTGTGCTGTCACCAGGTGTTGGTGAGACGTGCAATGCCCTGGATGACAATTGCAATGGTGAAGTAGATGAAGGGTTACCCACCACCATGCAATATTTGGATGAAGATGCGGATGGCTATGGAGACGACGGCATGAAGATTGAAAATTGTTTGATGATTGCCGGATACGTATTGGTAGGAGGAGATTGTGCGGACAATAACTTTTTTGTAAATCCGGGGGTAGAAGAAATCATGGACAATGCCATTGATGAAAACTGTGATGGAGAGATTGGGGTAGGCATCGATGAGCACCAGCTGCCAATGAGCGCTGCAATTTCAGGAGATCAGCTCTGTTTGAAAGGAATGCGTGATGCTGAAGTCAAGGTGTATGATGGAATGGGAAGGTTGGTCGTGTCAACGAAAGTAATAACCGACACCGAGTGGATTTCGATTTCAGGTTGGGCGTCAGGAGTGTACAGTGTGCAAATGAAGGGGAGAGTATTGAAAGTGGCCGTTGTTCGATAGTACAAATTCTGAAATTTTAAAAGAAACAAAAAAACCACCGAGAGGTGGTTTTTTTTATGGTAGCTCCGACGGGAATCGAACCCATATCAAACGTTTAGGAAACGCTTATTCTATCCATTGAACTACGGAGCCAGCGGGGGCAAAGATAATGTTTTTTAATTTTCAAATTTTACCCCTAAAACTTCGGACAAGGAACCGGACTCCGTGGTGCCTGCCTGACGGGGCGCGACTTGCGGCGCTGGAAGTCGTTCTTGCCGCCGCCTGAACTCTTGCACTTGGGGTGCTTATAAATGGACATCTTGAAATGCATATAGATGCTCGCACCATACAAATTGCCATTGAAGAAAAACGCATTCAAATTGTCACTGCCAATGATAAAACTCCTCAACCTTATGGCCATGCCCACCATGGGTTTGCGCATCTCATACATCGTGATGGGTAAACTGATCTCGTAGTTTTGCGACTCCCAGCGGGGAACGATGGCCAGGTAGCTCGCGCGTTGAACCCCCAATTTATTCCGCCAAGGCAAACCCCAGGTCAACGACCCCATCGCATACAACTTCTTGGTCACGTGATAGTCCAATTGCGCACTCAACGCAGTGGGCAATTTGATTTTTAATTTCGCTCCTTCCGTAACAGCGGTCGCTCCCAACCCTTGCGTAAAAGTGGTATCGGCAGAAGCCGGCTCGTCCCAATGGGTGTTGTCATTGCCGTTGAAATTCCCTCCGCTGGTTTGCTCAAATACGTAATTGTAATAGGGCGATTTGAATTTGGCACTTCCAAAATCCAATAAGGCCAATGAGGCTTTGTACTTGTACTTGCCGTCTGTACATGGATTGAATGGCGTGTATCCAAAACTACCCTTGGTTCTCTTTTTATAGGTAACCCCAAGATCTATTCCCCATCCTTTACCCGCAATGATGTTTTCTCCAAAACGATTGAAGCCCAGTTCGCCTTGTAAATTTTGTGTGGAGAGTTCAGAACTGTCCCTTAAGGTATAGGTCCAATTGTCCAAACGGGCTCCAAAACCTCCAGGAGAAAATATCCGATTGACAGTGGCTCCCGCAATCAAGATGGCATTGTCCCATCGGTAAGCAATTTTGCCATACGAAAAACCAACATAACCATAGGCCATGGCGCCTATCCTCAGTTTCTCAATGGTATTGGTTTGTCCAACTTGTGGCGCATAATCAAAACCTTCCGTAACCAATAAACTAAAAGCATTGGGCAGTCTTCTCACATCGGCCATGACTTTTACTCCTGAATGAATGCCAAAGGCATGCTCTTTCCAATTGGCAGTAAATGAGGGCCCCTTGATTCCTACATTGGCCTTGGCGTAATAACGGTTTTTTTTCTGGTTAAACTGAATGTTCCCAATGCCACTGTAATCCAACATGGAGAAATCTTTCTTCCCCACAAAAATCAAGTTGTTTTGCACAAAAGCTCCCAGTCCAAAAAACTCAATGTCAATGAAAGCCCGCGAATCACAGATGGAGGCGGGATTGAAATAAACGGTATTCACCGGCGCACGTGTACTGCCGGCCATGCCCAACTCATCTTGAGCCAACAGCCAAGCGGGCAACCCAGCCAAGAGTACAATGAGCAGTCCTTTTTTCATTTCCGTTGTTTACAAAGATGCACCAAAACTTTTGTTCCACTTCATTGTTTTGTTGGTATGCTTTTTCCTCCCAAAACCCATGATGATTTGCTTCAAGCAGCTGCACGCATCGATCCGGTGCATTACGCCCGCACCCGCAATCATTTGCGCGGCGGTGTGACGCGCCTTTCTCCATACATCAGCCGCGGTGTTATTTCAACAAGGGAAGTCATGGAGCAGGTGCGCGCTGCAGGACATACTTGGAGAAATTGTGAATCCCTTTTCAAAGAATTGGCCTGGCGCGATTACTTCCAGCGCGTTCAGGAGCATTACCCCCAATTGCATGCTGAGGCCATCAAGCAAGAACAAACTGGCGTATTGCATCAGGGTGTGCCTTTGGCTGTGCAGCAAGCCCAAACAGGTATTGAAGGCATTGATCTTGGGATCAACGAAATGTTGGAAGTGGGTTATGTGCATAATCACCAGCGGATGTACATCGCGATGTTGTGTTGTAATATAGGTCAATTCCATTGGAAGGCTTGCGCCGACTGGATGTACTATCACCTCATTGATGGTGACGTGGCCAGCAACTACAGTTCTTGGCAATGGACGGCTGGGGCTTTTTCGTCCAAGCGTTACATGGCCAATCAGGAGAACATCAATCACAATACAGAGACCCATCAATTTGGAACTTTTTTGGATCACGAATACGATGTGTTGCGCACTATGCCTGTTCCGGAGGTATTGGGCATGACAGCCACTCGCCCAGCAGTGTCGTGGACGGTGGAGAACATGGTGTCGCTTCTGAATGATCGCATTCCATTTTTCACATCCGACAAAGGGAATGAAAAGGTGGTGGTTTACAATACGTATCAATTGAAGCAGGAACCTTGGATTGCAGAGTCACATCGAAAGGTTCTTTTGTTGGAACCTTCTTTTTTCCATCGATTTCCCATTTCTGAAAGGGTAATGAATTGGATGATCGAACAGGCCATGATGATTCCTGAGATCACCGTCTTTGTTGGGGAATGGTCCGCTTGGCGGGAGCAATATCCTGCGGTGGAGAATCATTGTATTGCGCATCCGTTGTTTGCACATTACGAGGGAAAGGTTTTGCAGCGCGATTGGATGTTCCCAGAAATCAACGGTTATTATCCTTCGTTTTTTGCTTATTGGAAGCAAGTTGAGAAGCGTTATTCATGGTAGACAAAGAAGACATTGTTGTGGTTTGGTTGAAGCGCGATTTGCGTTGGTTCGACCATGCTCCCATTTCCACAGCAGCAAACAGTGGGATGAGGGTGGTTGTCTTTTTTGCTTGGGACAAGGTGCTCATTGAGGGTCCTGATTTCGACGAGCGGCATGGTCGCTTTTTGTATCAAAGTTTGTTGGACATGGAGAAGCATGCGCCACCGGGTGCGGCGATTCATCCATGCCAAAGTGAAGTGGTGGATGTTCTTTCCTACTTGCAGCAGAAATTCAACATCGTTCATTTGTTGTCGCACCAGGAGAATGGAACGCAACGCACTTGGGACAGGGATAAAATGGTGGGTGCTTGGTGCAAGAAGAATGGTGTGCATTGGAAAGAGTTTCAACGGGATGGGGTGGTGCGGGGAATAAAGAATAGGGAAGGGTGGGATGAGCAATGGCGGAAGGTTATGTCCTCTCCTTGTTATCCAAGACCGTCAGCGATGCAATGCGTGCCATGGGAAAATCCATTCCCCGTAGAGCAGAGAAACAAAGCGAAGTGGAGTAAGATAGAAGCTGCCTTTCAACCTGGAGGGGAGACAGCCTCGCTCAAGTATTTGAAAAGTTTTGTGGATGAGCGTGTTGTATTGTATAGCAAAAATATTTCGCGCCCTTTGGAAAGCAGGAAATCTTGTGCCCGCATTTCACCTTATTTGGCTTGGGGAAATTTGTCGGTTCGGATGGCCTTTCAAGCCATGTCCTTCAATAGGACCGAATCCAACGCCCGAGCCATGAACAATGCCATTACCCGATTGCATTGGCATTGTCATTTTATACAAAAATTGGAAACGCAGTGCAATTATGAGACCCATTGCATCAATCCTGCTTTTGAAGGTCTGCCGCGTGAACGGCGGGATGATTGGATTCAAGCTTGGGAAGAGGGACGCACGGGTGTACCATTGGTGGATGCCTGCATGCGTTGCTTGCAGGCAACTGGGTGGATCAATTTCCGAATGCGTGCCATGGTGGTTTCATTCTTGACCCATCATCTGTTTCAAGATTGGCGCTGGGGAGCGTATCATTTGGCCAAAATGTTTTTGGATTACGATCCAGGTATCCACTATCCCCAATTGCAAATGCAAGCGGGTACGACAGGAGCCAATACCATTCGGCTATACAATCCCGTCAAGAATGGTCAACGTTTTGACGAGGACGGTCTGTTTGTCAAGCAGTGGGTTCCTGAGTTGCAAGCCTTGCCCGCCAAGTACATTCACGACCCCTGGAACATGCCGGCCATGGAGGCCATGATGATTGGGTTTGAATTGGGTCGTGATTATCCTTTCCCTTTGGTGGATTTAGAAGTTGCTGTAAAAAACAACGGAGAGAAATTGTACCAATGGAAAAAAAGTCAGTCGTCAAGAAACTATGTTCCGGAAATTGTGGATCGGCATGTTCGACGACCCAATACACCAAAGAAAAAGCCGTCCTAAGACGGCTTATCTTCAACAAACAATATTGATGATTCGTTTGGGAACCACAATCACTTTTTTCGGTGCTTTACCTTCCAGGTAATGCGCGGTTTTCTCATGGCTCATCACTTCTTTTTCAACAGATGCAGCATCCATATTGGCATCTAAGTCAATATTGAATCGCGTCTTTCCATTAAAAGATACCGGATAGGAGAAGACGTCATCTTCCAAGTAGGCGGCATCTGCAATGGGCCAATTGGCTTGGGTAACAGAATCTTGATGTCCCAATTTGTTCCATAGTTCTTCTGCCAAGTGCGGCGCATAGGGACTTAATAAAACAACCAATGATTCAAGCACTTCCTTATGATGGCATTTTTGTTCGGTCCATTCATTGACAGCAATCATCAATGTACTCACGACGGTATTCCAAGAATGTCTGTTCAGATCATCCGTTACTTTCTTGATGGTACGGTGTAAGGTTTGCAATGATTTTTTTTCTGGAGCATCTTGCGTAACCATCCAATGTCCCTCATCAGTTTGGAATAGGCGATTCAATCTTCTTAAGAAATTGTGAACCCCATTGATTCCCTTGGTATCCCATGGTTTGCTTTGCTCAACGGGACCCAAGAACATTTCGTAGCAACGCAAAGTATCGGCGCCAAATTTCTCAATCAACTCATCCGGTGTTTGAACATTGAATTTGGACTTGGACATTTTCTCTACTTCAAAGCCGCAGAGGTATTGCCCTTTTTCGTTCAAAATGAATTCGGCATTGTGGTATTCCGGTAGCCATTTTTTAAAGGCTTCGGTGTCCAATTGATCGTTGTCCACCATGCTGATATCGGCATAGAGGCGTTGCGTGTTGTATTCTTTTCTGAGGTCGGCAGAAACAAAAGTATTGGTGTCTTTGATTCGATAAACAAAGGAGGAGCGACCCAGGATCATCCCTTGGTTGATCATCTTTTGAAAGGGCTCGCCAAAAGGAACATGTCCCAAGTCATGCAGAATCATCGTCCAAAAGCGGGAGTACAACAAATGCCCTGTGGCGTGCTCTGCTCCTCCCATATACAAATCCACTTGACCCCAATATTCCATGGCTTCTTTTGAGGCGATGGCTTGGGTATTCTTGGGATCCATGTAACGCAAAAAGTACCAGGATGATCCCGCCCAGCCTGGCATGGTGTTGTATTCCATGACAAACTCATTATTGTACTTCCACTGGCTGCGGGCCAAAGGAGGCTCGCCATCTTCGGTGGGTAAATATTTGTCTACGTCGGGTAATGTTACCGGCAGCTCTTGGTTTCCGATCATTTGCGCCTTGCCCTCCTTGAAATATACAGGGAAGGGTTCGCCCCAATAGCGTTGTCTGGAAAATACAGCATCACGCAAACGGAAATTGACTTTTTTACCACCGTGTTCAATGTTTTGCAGTTTTTCAACGGCTGCTTTGAAGGCTGATTTTCCGCAAAGACCATTCAAGAAATCTGAGTTGACCAATGGAACTTCTTTGGAGGTGCAAGCCGATTCAGTGGCGTCATGATTTTCAAAAATCAGGATCATGGGAATATTGTGGTGTTTTGCAAAATCCCAATCGCGTTGATCTCCTGCAGGAACCGCCATGACGGCTCCTGTGCCGTATCCGGCCAATACGTAATCACCGATATAGATAGGAACTTCTTTTCCGGTCAATGGATGAATGGCAAAGGCCCCTGTAGACACGCCAGTCATTTCTTTGCTTTGAACTTGGCGATCTCTTTCGTTTTTCAAAGCAGCCTGTTGCACGTATTCTTCAACAGCGGATTTTTGTTCTGCTGTTGTAATAGAGGACACCAATGGGTGCTCTGGAGCCAGGGTCAAATAACTCACACCAAAGATGGTGTCGGGTCGGGTAGTGAAGACTTCAATTTGTTCGTTGTGCTGCGCGATGGCGAAAAACACTGTTGCGCCTTCGGATTTTCCAATCC
This sequence comes from Bacteroidota bacterium, assembly GCA_039798325.1. Lineage (GTDB taxonomy): Bacteria > Bacteroidota > Bacteroidia > Flavobacteriales_D > Sanyastnellaceae > CAMCTV01. The sequence continues at coordinate 7,357 of JBDKGG010000158.1, read as the reverse complement.
AATTGCGTTGAATTTCTTTGATGTTTTCTGGCCAATCTATTTGTTCCAAACCTTGTAGCAATCTCTCTGCATAGGCGGATATGCGCATGGACCACTGTCGCATTTTTTTCTGCACTACGGGATGTCCGCCACGCTCGCTGACGCCGTCTTTGATTTCGTCATTGGCCAAGACCGTTCCCAGTGCTGGGCACCAGTTCACCATGGAGTCAGCCAAATAAGTCAGTCTAAAACACATCAGCAAATGATAGTGTTGCTCCTCGTTCATGCTTAGCCAATCGGTGGCGGTGAAATCACCGTTCCAATCAGCACCAAAGAAATAGAGCGGATTCCCTTCGTTGTCTTTTAAATCCAAAAGCGAAAGGTGCCATTTTTCGTCACAAGCCGGTTGAACATTGAAATTGCCATTGGTTTCAAAATGTTGAATCAGTGTATCAATGTGCTCCGTCTTTTGCGTCTCTTCATTGAACCAGGACTGGTAGATGGTAGAAAAGATCCACTGCGTCCATTGATAATAATCGGGAGAGCTGGTTCTTACTTCACGGCTCCAATCGTAACAAAATCCGATCTTGTCCAATTGTTCGCGGTAACGCGCAATGTTGTTCTCTGTGGTAATGGCAGGATGCTGTCCCGTTTGAATGGCGTATTGTTCGGCAGGTAATCCGAAGCTATCATAGCCCATGGGATGCAGGACATTAAAACCTTGGTGTTTTTTGTATCGTGCAAAAATATCACTGGCGATGTAGCCCAGTGGATGTCCTACGTGAAGACCCGCACCACTGGGGTAGGGGAACATATCCAGGATGTAGTACTTTTTCTTATCGGTGGTTTCTGTCACACGGTAAGTGTTGTGTTCTTTCCAGAACGCTTGCCACTTTTTCTCTATCTCTTGAAAGGTGTAAGACATGTTTTATTGTTTGAAGTTCGCGAAATTACAGGCTTTATCAGTAATCCGCTCTATGGTTAAATGTGTTTTTTCGGTTGCTCCATTTTCCTTGTGTGAAGTCTGGAATCTCTTGTCTGCTTCCGCCTTCTTTCACGCTGTTTTCAGAGAGTGGTGTAATGACGGACCACGTGGCCATGTCATACACATCCAATGGAAATTCTTCGTTGTTTTTGCAGCACTCCACAAAGGCGTTCAGCACAAAGAAGTCCATTCCACCGTGACCTGAATTTTTTGCTTCTTCACTGTATTTTTTCCAGAGGGGGTGGTCAAAGGTTTGCATCCAGTTTTTGTCGGATTCCCAATGGTGGGGCTGGGTCTTTCCTTCAATGTGAATTTGTTGCAAGTCATCCATCCACAATCCTTGTGTACCTTGAATTCTGAAATTCAACGAATAGGGTCTTGGTGAGGACGTGTCGTGCGAGAGCATCATGGTTTCGCCGTTGGCTGTGGTGAGCAACGTGGTTACAACGTCCCCCAATTTGAAATCCACAGCGGCGTTCTTGTGTTGCGCTCCGCCGTTATCGACGATGTATTTGTGGAGTCCGCGGCTCTTGGTTGCTACAGAGCTCAGCGATACCAATCGATTGCCTCTGTTGATGTCGGTCATCATGGCGATGGGGCCCAAACCGTGCGTGGGGTATAGCTCTCCGTTTCGGTTCACACTGTGCGGTGTTCGCCATTTGGCTTCTGAAAATCCGTTGTCTCCAAATTCAACTCCTTTTCCATATGGAGATTTTCCATCATTGAGTTTAACTGCGCGAAGATCATGTTGGTATCCGCCTTGCAGATGGAGCAACTCTCCAAATACACCGCGCTTGGCCATGTTCATCACCGCCATCACATCGCGACGATAACATACATTTTCCAAGAACATGAGCGGCGTCCCCGTTTTTTCAACCGCATGCACAATGTCCCAACACTCCTGAACCGAGATGGCTCCCGCTACTTCCATCCCAACTTTTTTTCCAGCTTCTAACGCGGCAATTCCTTGCCTCACATGCCATTCCCAGGGTGTAGAAATAATGACAGCATCGAGTTCTTTCAACTCCAACATGCGGAGATAATCATGGTCATCTTTGGCAAAAACTTGAGGTTCTTTTCTCAGTCCTTTCTTGATCAATTGAAGAGCTGACGAAATGGCCCAATCCTTATCAGGATCCGCAATAGCAATGATTTCAACATCATTTCTCTTGCATAGCTCGTCCAAGTGACTTTGACCTCTTGCACCAACACCAATTAATCCGATGTTGATTTTGTTCTTCTTTGAGAATACAGGTAGAGCAATGGAGTGTGAAAGCAAACCAACACCAGCCAGAGCGGTGGTTCCTAAGAAAGTTTTACGATCCACGGTTGTATTTTATTTTTTTACTTAAACGAAGGGAAGGGGTTTCAACCCAAAGATGAAAATAATGTGAACAAATGAGGCAGACCAGGAAACCCATACAGATAACCAAAGGTTTTTGCCATGCCTCTTGTAAGCGATGACTGAAAAAATTGATAATGGGTGCTCCCGTAATGCTATGCAATAAATAAATCGAAAAACTCCTGTCTCCGAAATACCGGCCCCATGCAGAATCGAAATCTTTGAAGAAGTGAATGGCTCCAATGGCCAGAACACTTACTAAAACATCATAGTGCCCTACTCTGAAATACGCTACCAAAATCGACAAAATAAAGAAGGTCCAAAATTCGAGTGATTTGATTCGCTTTAAATAGCTAAGGGTGTACAATATGCCCATGAGAAAGAGAGGGCTCCATGAGGTGAAAAAACTGGATTGTCCTGTGAAAAATGGCCCCATTAAAAACAAAGCGTAAAAAATAATTCGTGAATAGTAGTGACGTTTCATGACCAAAGGGAACAACAATCCCAAAGACAGATAATATTGAAACTCAACCGACAATGACCAATATACGGGATTCATCCATTTGGCTTCCGCAGTGAAGGGCACAAGATATCCAATGTGCAAAAGAAATTCAGACCAAGTGGGAGATAGGTCAATTGGTGCTGATCCTGGAATCAAATTTCTAAGGTTCAAATAAACTGCAGCAATTATTATAGAAATGAGATAGGGTGGTTCAATCCTGAGTATTCTTTTATAGGTAAAGGTTCCAAAGTCTTTGATTTTGTATTCAGCTTGAATCATGGAGATGGGTATCACGATGGCAGAAACAATAAAGAATATTTGGACATTTAATGATAGAAACCCAAAGATGTCAAATATCCATCCAGGTTGAATATATCCCGTAGTGCAGCATACGTAATGATAAAGGCAAATACCTACTGCGCTGAATCCCCTTAGGGTGTGGATGACGGGCAGTTCTGTTTTCATCCAACAAATATAACCAAAGGGTAGGCTCTATCGATTCACCTCTTTATTGAACCAGGTAATCTGTCTTTTGGCGTATTGCTTGGTATGTGTTTTAATCCACTCGATGGCTTCTGAAAGGGTATGCAGCCCGTCCATGCATTCAAAAAGCTCTTTGTAACCGACCGTATTGAGCGATTGAAGTTGACGCTGTGGATAAAGTCTCTCCGCTTCCTCCCAAAGTCCGCTGTCCATCATTTTTTCTACCCGCGCATCAATGCGTTCATGCAGTATTTCTTTTTCCGGTTTGATGTAGTGGTATTCAACGGAAAAAGGAAGTTGTTGTTTGTTTTGGGTTCTCAATTCAGAGAACTTCTTCCCACTGAGTTCAATCACTTCCAAAGCCCTTATCACCCGATGCGGATTGTCGATATCCACTTGGTGGTAGTATTCAGGATCTTTGCTTTGAAGCAATAACTGAAGATGTTCAATTCCTTTCTCTTCGTGCAATGCTGTGAAATGGGCACGCACGGCGTCATCTTGTGGCAGTGGATCAATTCCATCCAAAAGGACTTTTAAGAACAATCCACTCCCTCCAACCGCAACGATGGTATCCTGTTGCTTCAACAATTCGTTCATCTTTGGCCAAGCCAAAGCAGAAAATTGTCCAGCACTTATGGGCGCATGGATGCTGTGAGAAGCGATGAAATGATGGGGTGCGGCTGCCAATTCTGTTGGGTCAGGTCGAGCGACACCAATATTCAATTCTTGATAAAATTGACGCGAGTCAAACGAGAGAATTTCCGTATTGTTTTTTAATGCAATATCGATGGCCATGGACGTCTTACCACTGGCAGTGGGCCCAACAACCGCTATTAATTTTTTCTGAATCACTCGATGAGGCCTCTACCCACTTTTTTAATCTTACCTTCTTTCTGCCATTTCGGAATGACTTGGTCCAAAATTCCATTGACGAACTGCGCACTTTTGGGAGTGCTGTAATATTTGGCCAATTCAATGTACTCGTTCATGGTCACCTTAACAGGAATGTTCTCAAAGAAGATGGCTTCGGTCAACGCCATTTTAAGAATGACCATGTCCATGGTGGCAATGCGCTCAACTTCCCAGTTTTTGGTGTATCCTGAAATTTCTTTTTCATGATCCGCTCCTAAAGCGAGTGTTTTTCTGAAAAGATCACGACAGTATCCTTCTTCATCATCGCCTACTTTCCACAATGGCAGGAACTGAACATCTTCATCATTGGATTTGATGGATTTGATGGTGCGCAATACCATGGAAGCCGCCAAGTCCAAATCGTCGTTCCAGTATATGCCTTGATCCTCCATGAACTCCTGAATGTCCTCGTGATTGATGATGTATTTTTTGAAAACCCTTAGAACGAATTCTCGGTCAAAATCAAAACCACGCTCTGTAGCGCTCATGTATTCCGAATAATCTTCGGTTTCCATCAGCCCCTTGAAAATTTTCTTGACCATTTCTGGATTGTCGTTCCATTTGAGATGGTTGTACTTCATTCCTTCTGCCAAAGAGCGGCTGTGGGCAAGGATTCTCAGAATTTCGTTGGTAACAAATCGGGTATTGGGGTGCAGGTCTTCATGGCTGGGCAATCTTTTTTGCATGCCCATTTCAATTTTTTCAATGGCCAATTGGTGCATTTCCACCAATATTCCCATCAGGGAGATGTACAACTCACGGAAGCGATCGACACTTTCGAATAGCATCTTTTCATATCGTGCGGCATCTGGCTTTTCCTCGTTGTAGTATGCAAAAAGTATTTGTAATACTTTGATTCGAATGTGTCTTCTGTTCAGCATGGTGCGATTAGTATTTTTTATTGATATTGGCTATCGCAGCGATGCGCTCTTCTGCCATTTTATTGGCCGCTAAATAAGTAGGGATTTTCTCAGCATCCGATTTGATCAAGCATTTCTCCATTGTATTATAGATCAACTCTGATTGACTCAATGCGGCTTCCTGACTGTATCCAATAATTTCCCAATAGCAGTTGATGATTCCACCGGCATTCACTAGGTAATCAGGAGCATACAAGATGCCTTTTTTCATTACTTCAATGCCATGAACGGTTTCATCAGCCAATTGATTATTGGCCGCACCGCAGATGATGGAACATTTCAATTGTTTCAAGGTCTCATCATTTATGGTAGCTCCCAAAGCACAGGGGCTATAGATGTCCATGTCTTGGGTGTACACGTCTTTGGTGTCGCAAGCTTTAACACCATACTTGTTCACGACTTCTTTAACGCGGTCTTCGTATATATCCGCTACGGTAACCAAGGCATTTTCTTTAACCAAGTGTTGAACCAAGTATTCACCCACGTGTCCAATTCCTTGCACAACCACTTTCTTGCCGGCCAAAGATTCACTACCTGTTTGGTGTTTTACAGCAGCTTTCATCGCCATGTAAACCCCATAAGCAGTCACTGGTGAAGGATCACCACCACCGTCCATATAATCAGGCAATCCAACAACATGGTCTGTAGACATTTTGATGTACTCCATGTCTCTGGTGCTCATACCAACATCTTCAGCAGTGATGTATTGTCCACCGAGGGTATCCACAAACTTTCCAAATCGACGAAGCAAGGCTTCGTTTTTTTGTGTTCGTGCATCTCCAATGATGACCGCTTTGCCTCCTCCGATGTTCAATCCGGCCAAAGCACTTTTGTAGGTCATCCCGCGAGACAAACGCAAAACATCTGTCAATGCATCCGCTTCAGAGGCGTAGGCCCACATTCTGGTTCCGCCTACCGCAGGTCCTAATGTGGTGTCGTGAATAGCAATAATGGATTTGAGACCAGTAGCTTTGTCTTGACAAAAAACTACTTGTTCGTGGTCAAATTGGGACATTCGACCCGTGATGCCCGAGTTCATTTCAAGGGCCATCGAATTGTTGTCTGTACTCATATGATTTCCTAACCTGCTTTCAGGCGGGACAAAGATAATCAGATTTTTTATTTTTCCTTGCGGCGATATAGGCTGACACCAATTGCGTAGAAACCAAAGCCATAGAAAAAATCTTCTGCTGGAACCGACCAAATTCTGAGGGAACTGTTCTCCAAATTATTGTACAAAACAACAGCCTCATCGATCTGTATTTTACTTTGGTTGAATAACGGATATTCCCAGAAATGGATGCCTGTTAAAATTCCATTGCATACGTAAAAAGGAATGAGCAGGATAAGCCAAGTAACGAGGATTTGAAGAAAATCACTTTTGCGGTTGCGGTACAAGTAAAGAAGTCCAATGCAGCCGGTGACCGTGGCTGATAGGGTGTACCAACCATCGGGATTTTTAACCATCAGGATCAAAGCGAACATCACAAAAAGGAACAGGATACACAATGAAATCGAATGCAGATGTTTTTTGCCACAGTTATAAGACAATGAGGGAAAATAATAACGAACGCATTCCAATACAAACAAACAAGAAAAGGGAGTTGCGATAAAAAACAATACTTCTTCGATGGGAATATTGAAAAAGTACATGCCTGAGATATATTTTGGATGGAATGACCAAATCCCCATTTGGGTAAACCACATGTCCCAAGGGATGTAGATGGTTAGAATAAGCAACAGTGCGGATAAAATCTGCCTCCATCGTTTATTGAAGTTCAAGCTGTGATGAAAACCAAGAAAAAATGGCCCAAGAAAAGTTAGGCCAAGAACTCCCCAATATGTTTGATGACCTAGGTCCACTGCTGCTGTTTTGCCTTTTTGGCTTCCTTGAAATATTTAAGCGGAACACACAGCATTCCAAAACATTGCCCTTCCTCTTTGCCTTGATTCTTGTGGTGAACCTTGTGTGCTTTTCTCAATGCTCTGAAATACCAATTGTCGGTGTTGTCAAACCATTTGAATCTCCGGTGAATGAGTACATCATGAACCAAAAAGTAGGCAATGCCGTAAAGCAAGATGCCAAAGCCAATGGCGACACTCCAAACATTGCCATTCATCATTCCCAACATGATACACAACCAACTTGGAATGGCGTAAATCAAAAAGAAAACATCATTGCGCTCAAACATTTTTTGATGCGGGACGTGGTGATCCTCATGAAAGTACCACAT
>JBDKGG010000157.1:0-7380 GCA_039798325.1 Bacteroidota bacterium | reverse complement strand
GTGGATTTGGTTTATATGGAAGAAGTAGAACGTGAATTATAATTTTATCAATATGAAGAAAATTTTTACCCTTGTTTTGGGAAGCATGATGACTTTGTTTTCTGCAGCCCAATGTGATCCTTTGGCCTATGATTTCGGTGGTGCACTTTACGGTGTATATCCCGATACCACTGTTGGTTTGGCAGATGGTGTGGTCAATCAACCTTACAACCAAGTCATGTATTTCATGATCCCAAGTGATGCAGGACTAATTGATCCGAATTACTCTGGTCAGACCATCTCGAACGTGGTGCTTCAAAGCATTACTTACAACAATGGTTTGCCCATCAGCAATTTGGGATTGTCGCATGCTTGCAACCCTGCGAACTGCACTTTTTCACCAAGCGAACAGAAGTGTGCTGTTTTAACCGGTACGCCCAATCAGATTGGTGTGTTTAACATTGAGATTAACGTTGTAGCGACCGCTTTGGTTTTCGGATTTCCCGTTCCTGTGGATTATTCTTTTGCAGGTTATACCCTAACAGTAACTGACGGTTCAGTTGCGGTAATGGAAAATGCATCCATGAAATTTGAATTGAGTAATGCAAGACCCAACCCAGCGAGTGTTGGTTTCAATATGAATTTTGAATCTCCTACTGCTGAAATGGTGAAAGTAGAGGTGCATAATTTATTGGGTGGATTGGTTTACAATAAATCTTTTGTTGCCAAAAGAGGTTTTAATACCCTTTGGATGGATACCCAAGATTGGGAAGAGGGTGTTTATTTGTATAGCGTTCAAAACGGTTCAAGCCGATCAACCAAGAGAATTGTAGTTCAGCACTAATTGAACTTTGACATTACCATATTGGGCTGTGGAGCAGCGACGCCTACTTTGCGTCTCCGCCCCACAGCCCAAGTTGTTTCTGTTCGGGACCATTATTTTTTGTTGGATTGTGGTGAAGGAACGCAAACGCAATTGCGCCAATATGGTATTAAGATGCAACGCATCGAAGTGATATTCATTTCGCATTTGCATGGAGATCATATTTATGGACTGATTGGACTGCTCAGTACCTATTCTTTATTGGGTAGGATTGCGGAATTGACCATTGTTGGTCCGCCCGAATTGAAGGAGTGGTTGAATCATACCTTCAAAATATCTGAAACTTATTTATCGTTTCCACTGCATTTTGTTCCTACCGGGTCCACCTCAGATTGGGTTTGGGAAAATGATTTTTTGCGCGTAAAAAGTGTCCCGGTCAAACACCGGATGGCCTGCCATGCTTTTTTGTTTGAAGAGAAGCCATTGGAACGAAAAATCATCAAATCTTACATCGGGGAAAAGCGACTGACATTGGATGAATTGTTGGTGTTGAAGAAGGATTTGGTGGTGACCAGGGAAGATGGAGAGGTTATTCATCCAGACTCGGTTTGTTCTCCGAGACAACAACCAAGAAAGTATTTTTTCTGCACAGATACCTTGCCGCTGCAATTGGTGGATGACGATTTAATGGGCATCGATTTGTTGTATCATGAAGCAACCTTTTTAGAAGAACATGTCAAGCGGGCCAAGGAAACGCATCACAGTACAGCACGTCAAGCCGCAGAAGTGGCTCAATACTATCGTGCTGGGAAATTGTTGTTGGGGCATTTTAGTGCGCGGTATTCAGATCTCAGTCAATTTGAATCTGAAGCCAAAGTTGTATTTGAGCGTGTTGAGTGCGCTGAAGAAGGAAAAAAATACAGTATTCCGATCAATGAATCAAGGTAGCCACTACACGCCCTCTCAATGTTTCTCCTATGAAAGGGGTATTGTAGGACTTTGAACCCCAGTTTTTCTTATCCCATTGCGTGTTTTCCGCTGTGCTGATGAGCGTAAATCTTGCAGGTTCTTGCACATCAATACGCGGTGAATTTAATCCCAAAATCTGCCTTGGGGCCTGTGCCATTTTGCGGATGATGTCATCGATTTCCAAATCTCCTTCAAGAGAGGTGAAAACGGCATTGAATGCGGTGGGAAGGCTACTGATGCCAAATGCAGCAAATTCAAATTCCACGCTTTTTTCTTCTATGATGACCGGGGTGTGATCGCTAACAATGACATCAATGGTATCATCTTGTAAACCCTTAATCAACGCTTCGCGATCTTTTTGCGATCGGAAGGGAGGCATTACTTTTAAATTGGTCGGGAAGGTAGTCAAGTCCTCGTCGAGGTAACTCAGCTGATGGGCCGACACCCCGCAACTTACCTTCAGTCCTTTCTTCTTGGCTTTTCGTATCAAATCAACACTCTCCGCGCAGGATACATTGGAAAAGTGAATGCGCCCCCCTGTGTATCCCAAAATTTCGATGTCCCTTTGGATTTGCATATATTCTGACAAATGGCTCAGTCCTTTGGTTCCCATGCTCGTAGAGGTTCGGCCTTCATGCATCAAGCCGTCAGGATTGACTTGATGATTTAAAGGGAACACCATGAGTAATGCGCCAAAGCTTTGCACATACTCCAAAGCTTTAATCATCATCGAGGTGGACATGGGATTCTTGTCATCTGTGAATGCCAAGGCACCGGCTTGTGTCATATCAAATAATTCCGCCAGTTGCTTCCCTTTCATTTGATCAGAAATACAACCGCTGGGATGGAGTTGGATGCCGCGTTGTCCGCTTTGCTTGATGTAGGAAATTTGCGCGGCCTGGCAGGTGGGTGGTTGATGCGAAGGGTAAACCAATAAATCCGTAAAACCTCCTTGCTCAGCAGCACGACAAGCTGTTTCAAATGTTTCTGCCATTTCGTTTCCGGGTTCACCTACACGTGCTTGCATATCAAAAAAACCGGGACTGATGATGAGTTCTGGTTGATCAAAGACCAAACAATTTTTGGGTGGAGAAAGTTGTTTGCCGATTTGCTTGACAATGCCTTTTTCAATGATGATGTCTACTTTCTTGTTGTGAAAGGGACTGTTTACATCCACAATCCGAACATTTTTGATAAAAGTTGATTTTACATTTTCCATATTCCGGTTAAAAGGCTTTCGGTTAAAAGACAACACAAAGACAAGATGATGAAATACCACCACCATTCATTTCCTTGGTCCAATTTTTTGACATAATTCCCAACGTTTTCGACCGCTCCATCAATGACCTCAATATTGGTCCAAGCATTTTCATTGATCCAATTTTTGAGGTCAGATTCGTTCATGAATTGCAACGCAGATTCTTCTTTATCATAATTGATACCGATGGAGTAAAATGCAGCATTGTCTTGCATCGCGCGGTAAATCCCACTTTTGTTGATGTATTGGCCGATGCTCATTGAGACTTGTCGGTTGGTACTTTTTACCAAGGGAAGAATTTTTTCATTGGTGTTTTCCAATTGCAAGGTGATTTGGTCATCGTTGCCCAGAGATAAATTCTGAATCACAAAAGGAGCGCTTTGGCCAATGGTGAAGAACAATGGTTGTTGGTTTCCGGAAAGTTCAGCGCACCTCAGCATGGCGATTGGAAAAATGCTGTGTTGAAAAACGGAGCTTTCGGTTGTATTAAAGTTCCAACCAAAAATTTGACCTTTCCCCATTTTTTTTGTCCAAAGCATGGGTGAGCCATCGGGATAAAAGATCAGTCCTCTAATGTCATCACTCCATTTTCCGGTTAGAAAACCGCTGGTTTGAGGGAGTTGGAATTGATCAGATTTTGAAAAAACGCCTTTGAATAGTGGATGATTGAAATCAATGTGGTCACCTTTTATGGCTTGTTTGGAGTAGGAGAATCCCTGACCTATTTCCAACTGCGTGTATACATTGTTCCAAGCGGGATTGTGGTTTTGAACCGGAGGAACCATGATGAGCGTGCCGCCATCTTCAACCTTTTGCTTGATGCTGCCGATCCATCCACTGGCAGGTTGACTCAGGTTTTCCAGAATCAAAATGGGACTATTAATAATCCCATTGAGGTTGGCATTATTGGCTTGCTGCACACTGATGGGGTAGTGTGCATCATTCTGAAATACTCTTTGTGATGCCGCTGATTGCTCAGTGATCAGGCCAATGGGGCGTTCTTTTTCAATCCAATAAGTAAAATAAAAGTTGTTGTCAAATACAATGGGTTGGTCGTTCAAATTGATTTTGCATTCTTGGATGCCGGAACCATTGCTCGTGAATGGGAATAGAACTTCTTTTTTTTCGAGCCCCATCAATTGTTCAGTGGTCACACCTTTGATTTGATGATTGATGGAAAATTCACATCGAATATTTTGCACAGGATTTTCACCCGCGTTTTTTAGGACCACATGCAAGATTTCTTCTTGGGATGGACTGTGGTAGGGAATTTCGAAATAAACGGAGTCGATGTATACATTGTCGGAGGACTCATTCTGCACGGGAATCCAACGGATGGGTAATTTAGTGTGGACGGCGGGATTAAATGGATTGAGGTGTGTTTTTTGAAAGTCAGAGATGTGATAAACGGCGCTTGGGTAGTCTGATTTTTTGCTAATCAGATCCTGCTGCCTTTCGATCACTTCATTCAGTTTTCTTGAAATGGAAGAAGGTTGAATGCTTTGAATAATTTCTAGCGCTTTGTCTTTTGTTACAAAGTGTTGTTGAATGCCAGAGAATTCATTGGCCAGGATTTGGTAATTATCATTTTCACCATGGGCAAATACAATGTCCAACGCTTTGTTCTTGGCATTGTCCAAAAGCGAGATTCCATCCTTTTGGTTTTCCATGCTAAAGCTGTTGTCGATATAGATGCTGACGTTCTTTTTTCCGCCCGCGGCTGCGGTATTGTTCCAGGTAGGTTGCGCAAAAGCCAAAACAATGAGTGCGATGGCCAACATGCGAAGAAGCAGGATGATCCAATGTTTAATTTTCGATTGTTGTTGGGTTTCTTCCTTGATTTCTTTGAGAAATGAGGTAAAAGGAAAGTAGACGATGCGTTGTTTTCTAAAATTGAACAAATGCACTGCTATTGGCACGGATAAGGCCAATAGCCCCCACAACATTTCAGGACGCAGAAATTGCATGCCCCAAAGATAATCAGATAAAAAGGAGTGCGCCAATATTATTGAATGCGGCCATCTTCCATGATGAGCCTGCGGTCAGCTTGCATCGCTAATTTTTCGTTGTGGGTAACAATCACAAAGGTTTGATTGAATTCATTTCTCAAATCAAAAAACAATTGATGCAATTCCTCGGCATGTTTGCTGTCCAAATTCCCGGAGGGTTCATCTGCAAGGATGATGGATGGAGAATTCATCAAAGCTCTGGCTACCGCCATTCTTTGTTGTTCTCCACCGGAAAGGGCATTGGGCTTGTGCATGGCTCTTTCGGCCACATTTAACTTGGACATGATGCCCAATGCGCGGTCTTTGGCTTCGTTACTGGCGTCTCCTCTGATGAGGGCTGGAAGCATGATATTTTCTAGAGCGGTAAATTCAGGTAGCAAATTGTGAAATTGAAAAACAAATCCGATTTCTTGGTTTCTGAAGGCATTTAAAGCCTGATTTTTTAATCCAAAAATGGGTTTGCCATTGAATAGGATTTCCCCTTGGTCGGGTTGATCCAAGGTTCCTAAAATTTGAAGGAGTGTCGATTTTCCGGCACCTGAAGCTCCAACAATGGCCATGATTTCACCTTTGGCAATCTGAAAGGTAACTCCTTTGAGGACCTCTAAATCACCATAAGATTTTCTAATATTTTTGATCTCAATCACAATTGCAAAGTAAAGCAGGATTTCCCTTACCTTCGCAATCGTAATTTTATTGCCATGAACATTCACGAATATCAAGGAAAAAGTATTTTGGCCAAGTACGGTGTTGCCGTGCAACGCGGCTATGTTGCAGCTACGCCTGAGGAGGCCAAAGACGCAGCCATTAAATTGAAAGAAGAAACAGGTACCGGATGGTTTGTTGTCAAAGCACAGATTCATGCTGGGGGTAGAGGAAAAGGAACGGTCACTGAGACAGGATCTCGTGGAGTTGTTTTGGCCAAGAGCATTGATGAGGTGCCAGAAAAGGCAGCGGGTATTTTGGGTGGTCATTTGGTTACCCTTCAAACCAAAGCGGAAGGTAAAAAGGTGAGTAAGGTTTTCGTGGCAGAGGATGTTTATGCCCCTGGTGCGAGTGAGCCGAAAGAATTTTATATGTCTGTCTTATTGGACAGAGGTCAGGGTCGCAACGTGATTGTTTATTCTCCAGATGGCGGAATGAACATTGAGGAAGTGGCAGAGAAAACACCTGAGCGTATTTTCAAGGAGACCATTGATCCATTAACTGGTGTAACCGATTTCCAAACGAGAAAGATTGCATTCAATCTTGGATTGAGTGGAGAGGCTTTCAAGCAGATGGCCAAGTTTGTAAAATCGTTGTATGCAGCCTACGTGGGTTGCGATGCGTCGATGTTTGAGATTAATCCAGTTTTGAAGACATCTGATGACAAAGTGATAGCAGTAGATGCTAAAGTGACATTTGATGGCAATGGATTGTTCCGTCATCCTGATTATTTGGAGATGCGCGATGTGACTGAAGAAGATCCTATCGAAGTTGAAGCAGGAGCTGCTGGTTTGAATTACGTGAAATTGGATGGCAATGTAGGATGTATGGTGAATGGTGCGGGATTGGCTATGGCCACCATGGACATCATCAAGTTGAGTGGAGGAGACCCCGCTAATTTCTTGGATGTTGGTGGTACGGCAGATGCCAAGCGCGTGGAGACTGCGTTCCGTATGATTTTGAGAGATTCAGCAGTGAAGGCCATTTTGGTGAATATCTTCGGAGGAATCGTTCGTTGTGATCGAGTAGCACAGGGCGTTGTGGATGCATACAAGAATATGGGGAACATTGAAGTTCCGATTATTGTGCGCTTACAAGGTACCAATGCAGAAGAGGCCAAGCAATTGATTGACAACAGTGGATTGGCTGTGCACAGTGCCATTACCTTGCAAGAAGCAGCAGATAAAGTAAAAGCAGTTTTGGCATAAATGCCAACGAAGTATCGTTTTCAAGAAGAAAGCGCAATGGACCTACGTTCATTGCGCTTTTTGGTTTTATGGCCGCACAAGATGTCGCTGGAGGAATGTGTGCTTGAGCGAGATTTTGAAGAAGGGACCAGACACTTTTCAGCCAGAGATGAGCATGGTGAATTGGTGTCCTGTTGCACGGTGATGCAAGAAATGCGCTGCATTGATGGACAAAATTTTCCCTTGCGTTTGCGCGCGATGGCTGCTCATCCTTCTATTAGGAGGAAAGGGGTCAGTAGAATGCTCTTGGCCTATGTGGAGCAATCATTTCCTGAAATGACTTTTTGGTGCGATGCCAGAGAGGTGGCTGTTCCGTTTTATTTGCGCTGCGGTTGGGAAGTCAAGTCAAATGCTTATGAGATTCCCATCATTGGCACACACTACTTGATG
>JBDKGG010000156.1:0-2549 GCA_039798325.1 Bacteroidota bacterium | reverse complement strand
TTGGTTACCTAGATTTGGTTGGTTTTATCATGCAACACTGTTCGAAAGCGAAAGAAGATTTAGAGCAGTTGTGGCGGAGAATGGCATTTAATATTTTGGTGTCGAATACAGATGACCATTTACGAAACCATGGATTTATTCTCACTCCATTGGGATGGCGTTTATCTCCTGCATACGACATGAACCCCAATGAAATGGGCAATGGGCTAACCTTGAATATTTCTGAAAATAGCAATGAATTGGATATCTCTTTAGCCTTAGAAACCGCTCATTTGTATCAATTGAAAAGTGATAGAGCAGAAAGTATTTTGATGGAAATGAAGAAAGAGATTTCAAATTGGCGCATTGTTGCTAAGAAATTTGGAATCAGTAATGGCGAGATAGAACAAACGAAGCGAGCGTTTCGGTTGGTGGGCTAGGCTTTATTTATGCACCTTCCTCGCAGACCTTGAATCAATAAAAAAAAGGACCTCAGTCCTCTTTTTCATTACATATCTTCCTTAATCAGCGGGAGCGTCTCTATGGACTTCCGCAAAGGATAAAAGGGTAGGGTGGTCATGAGTTGATTGACCTCCTCTTCTGTCTTGTCTTTGAACAAAAGTACCGCTCCATTCTTTGTGGGTCTTAAATACAACTGCTCCAAAAATCCTTCTTGCTTCCATTGCGCGACCACTGCGCGTTCTTGTTGCAAGATTTCAGGAAAATTGCTGGGCAAGTTTTCCAAATCGATGGTGAGAATGACCAATACCCTGTTCATGATTGGCGGTTCAATAAACGGTTAACCAATTCTGGGAAACGATAAAAGGATACCAATAAAACAAAGGTCAAGATCACGCTTGGCGCAACGATGGGTAATCCGTGTTGCGCATGTGTAGCAATGGCTCCGCCCATGTAGGCTGATAGCAATATGGTACCAACTACTCCTGTGCGGGGCAATATGAATAGGATTAAACTGATGAGCTCGGCTACTCCAATCATGGTGTAAGTCTTGGCATCTATTCCAAAGTCGGCCGCCATCTTAAAAGCTTCTTCATTGCCCGTTAATTTCCCAGAGGCACTGCCCAAGAAAACAAAGGATACCAATCCAGTAAGTACCCAGTAAATGATCTTTTTTGTTTTTTCTGATTTCATATTGTTTGTTGTTGAATGAATGGTTCTAAGGTACGGTAAACGGTTTCTTCTGTCATCGAAATGCGAAAAGAGTGGACCACATTCTTTCGGTAGCCATGCAAATGAAACGGATCTTTTTCGGCCCATAGCTCAGCCTCAGCTCGATTTGCTGCGCGGAATATGATGATTCCAGTGGTATGTCCAATGGGGTTGATTTCTTTTGAAGCGATTCGTTCAAAATCTGTAGGCCCCGCCAACAACAACTTGTTATTCGCTTTCAATTCAGCTCCCCATGCATAATGCTCCATCAATACTTTCTTCCCTTCTTCTGTTTGCGGCGAATGCCATTTATCCAATGTTTCAGCAATAATGATGAAGACATTCAACGGATGGTTATTAAGAATTTCGTTTTCCATTTTTCTTTTTCTATTGGTTCAAAAAAGGATAATCAATATACCCTTGATCACCGCCCGAATACATCGTGGCGCGATCGGGGGCATTCAAAGGGGCATTGTTTTCAAATCGTTGTGGCAAATCGGGATTGGCCAAAAAGAGTACACCATAAGAAATCATTTGCGCGATTCCTTTTTGCAATTCTTCCTCACCCGTTTCTTGGTTGTATCCGCAATTGGCCATCACGGGATGCTTGGATAATTTGCCTAAATCTTCAATCACATTTTTGGGGTAGTGCGGAAATTGTTCTGCTGGAAAAGGAATATTCATCAAATGCAAATAGGACAATGGCATCTCGTTCAAGTGCTCAATCAAATGGGTGAACTGGCCAATGGGATTGCTGTGAGAGATGTTGTTGTAAACGTTGGTCGGTGATAAACGGATGGCAGCTTTGTTTTCTCCGATGGCCGATACAATGGCGTTCATGACTTCCAAAACAAATCGGTTTCGGTTCTCATCACTTCCTCCATATTCATCGGTGCGGTGGTTGGCGTTGTCTGCTAGGAATTGATTGGGCAAATAACCGAAAGCGGCGTGCAATTCAACACCATCAAAGCCTGCCTCCATGGCATGGACTGCGGCATTTTTGTAATCTTGTACAATCGACTTGATTTCATCGATGGTCAATTCGCGCGGCGTTTCGTAGTCTTTCATCCCTTCCATGGTGAAGTGTTGTTGCCCTTGAATGCCAATGGCAGAGGGAGCTACAGGCATTTCGCCATTCTTCACCAATGAGTGCCCCACACGTCCAGTATGCCACAATTGCGCATAGATTGTTCCGCCTTTGGCATGCACGGCAGCGGTTACCTTTTTCCAAGCTTCGATTTGCTTTGGTGTATAAATCCCTGGTGTGAGCGGACTGCCCTGCGCTTGTTTGCTGATGTTGATGGCTTCGGTGATGATCAATCCGGCTGATGCGCGTTGCGCGTAATATTTGACAGTTGATTCACCAACGATGCCGTTCATGTCAGCTCTAGATCGGGTCA
>JBDKGG010000155.1:0-47859 GCA_039798325.1 Bacteroidota bacterium | reverse complement strand
TGCCTGATGTGCAGTTTCCGTTGGGGTCCCTAGTGGCCAACTTAAACTCTATTCCTGCATCAGCCACCAATTGGTCAAAGGCATCTACTACGATGACCGTATCACTATTCATTTTGCGATAATCACGATTCAATATGGCCAATCCATCTAAAATTTGATCATCCGAAATGTTTTCAGCCCCATAATTGTGCACCACGTGAAAGACAACAGGAATGGTATAAATGGTCTGACCTCCTCGATTCTCCTTGTAGTCCGCCGTAATGTAATCCAAGATATCAGCAGCGGCGCGCGCTTCTGCGCGAGCCTCTGGATGTTTTTCAAAAAATTCATCCATGGCATGCGCTTGACCACAAGGATGCTCATGCTGCGCTACAACTGTGATGGTGAACAACCATCCCAGCATAAAAAAAAGTTTCTTCATTGTTCCAAATTTGCAGGTCAACAAAAATATCGGAAATTGAGGCTGAACGATGGATTTTTTTGGTTAAATACACGTATTTTCGCAAACCGCAAATTGGGGTATACTATGGATCACATTCGGAATTTTTGCATTATCGCTCACATTGACCACGGGAAAAGTACCTTGGCAGATCGCCTTTTACAGGTTACCAAAACCATTGATGATCGAAAATTAGTGGCCCAAACCCTGGATGACATGGACTTGGAGCGCGAAAAAGGGATTACCATTAAAGCGCATGCCATTCAAATGAACCATGAGCACAAGGGTAAAAAATACACCCTCAATTTGATTGATACTCCAGGGCACGTTGACTTCAGTTATGAAGTATCCCGCTCCATTGCCTCATGCGAGGGAGCGTTGCTCATTGTTGATTGTACTCAAGGAATTCAGGCACAAACCATTTCCAATTTGTATCTGGCAATGGAACATGATCTGACCATCATCCCCGTTTTGAATAAAATTGACTTGCCCAACGCAGAGCCAGAATTGGTCAAAGACCAAGTGGTTGAATTGTTGGGCTGTGAAAGAGATGAGATTCTTATTGCATCTGGAAAAACAGGACAAGGTGTTGATTTGATTTTGGAAGCCATTTGTGAGCGCGTCCCGCCTCCCAAAGGCGACCCCGCCGCACCACTTCAAGCCATGATTTTTGATTCCGTATTCAACTCATTTCGCGGAATCATTGCCTACTACAAAATTTTGAATGGCACCATCAAAAAAGGTGATAAAGTAAAATTCATGAGCAATGGCCGTGAATATTTTGCAGACGAAATTGGTTCATTGGGATTGGATTTGATTCCCCGTTCTGAGGTGAAAGCTGGAGATGTGGGATACATCATTTCTGGTATCAAGACCGCTTCAGAGGTCAAGGTGGGAGACACCATCACAACAACAGCCAATCCTTGTTTGGAGGCGGTAAAAGGTTTTGAAGATGTGAAACCCATGGTTTTTGCAGGCGTTTATCCTGTTGATACCGATGAATACGAAGAGCTGCGCGCCAGCATGGAGAAGTTGCAGTTAAACGATGCCTCTTTGGTTTTTGAACCAGAAAGTTCGGCCGCATTGGGATTTGGATTCCGATGTGGATTCCTGGGCATGCTGCACATGGAAATCATTCAAGAACGTTTGGAACGCGAGTTCAACATGACGGTGATTACCACTGTTCCCAACGTTAGCTATATCGCTTATTTGAAGGATGGCACACAGCATGAAATTCACAACCCTTCCGAATTGCCAGACCCCAACAAGTTGGAATATGTAGAGGAGCCATACATCAAGGCGCAAGTGATTACCAAGTCAGATTACATTGGTTCCATCATGACTTTGTGTATTGAAAAAAGAGGGATGCTGACCAATCAAGTTTATCTGACTTCTGATCGCATCGAACTCACATTTGAAATGCCATTGGCAGAAATTGTATTTGATTTTTATGACCGATTAAAAACCATTTCGAAAGGCTATGCCTCGTTTGACTACTTCCCCATTGGCATGCAGCAATCGGATTTGGTGAAAATGGACATCTTGTTAAATGGTGATCAAGTAGACGCTTTGAGTGCGTTGATTCATAGAGATCACGCTTTTGATTTGGGTAAAAAGATTTGCATCAAATTGCGTGAATTGATCCCCAGACAGCAGTTTGAAATCGCTTTGCAAGCAGCCATTGGCGCAAAAATTATCGCCAGAGAAACCATCAAAGCTTTGCGCAAGGACGTAACGGCCAAGTGTTATGGAGGAGATATTTCTCGTAAAAGAAAGTTGTTAGAAAAACAAAAAGAGGGAAAAAAGAGAATGCGTCAAGTGGGTTCTGTAGAAGTTCCGCAAGAAGCATTTTTGGCGGTGTTGAAACTGAATTCGTAATTGAAGAAAACTTATTGTTTCCATGCATAAGCCCTCCACCTGTGAGGGCTTATCTTTGAGACATGATCTCACAGAACCATCCCAAGAAACTTTTTCTACTTGATGCCTACGCATTGATTTTTCGCGCGTACTACGCATTTATTCGCAGCCCCAGAATATCTTCCAAAGGATTAAACACTTCGGCCATGTTTGGTTTTACCAATGTCCTTTTGGACATCATGCGCAATGAAAAACCTTCCCACATGGCTGTTGTCTTTGACGCGCCTGCGCAAACCCTTCGTGAAATCGATTATGAGGCTTACAAGGCCAATCGTGAGGAAACTCCTGAAGACATCAAACTCAGTGTTCCTTACATCATGCAAATCATTGAAGCTTTCAATATTCCGATCTTGATGAAAGAAGGGTATGAGGCCGATGATGTCGTGGGGACCTTTGCCAAAATTGCCGAGAAAGAAGGATTCCTCACCTACATGATGACCAGCGATAAAGACTATGGTCAATTGGTTTCTGAAAATATTTTTGTCTTCAAACCCGGCTATCAAGGTGGTCCTGCAGAGATATTGGGCATTCCAGAAGTATTGGAAAAATTCAATATTGAAAGAATTGATCAGGTCATTGACATATTGGGCATGATGGGAGATGCGGTAGACAACATACCCGGAATACCTGGTGTTGGAGAAAAAACAGCCCAGAAACTGGTGAAGGAATTTGGCTCATTGGAAGGCCTTTTGGAAAACACCCACCAACTCAAAGGCAAACTCAAAGAGAATGTCGAGCAGTATAAGGATCAAGCCATCTTGTCCAAAAAATTGGCTACCATTTTATTGGATGCGCCTGTTCCTTTTGACGAAGAGCAGATGCGATTAAAAGAGTGGAATAAAGAAAAGCTGAAAGAAATTTTGGAGGAGTTGGAGTTCCGAACACTCAGCAAACGCATTCTAGGAGAGGAACCCGCTGATCCCATACAAGGAGAGCTTTTTGCTGTGGAAAGCCATGATGCTCCTGCTCCAGTGATGTGCAAGACCATCTTGGATGTTGAACATGATTACCAACTGATTCAATCCAAAGAGGAATGCCAACAATTGGTTGAAAAACTAATGTCTGTTCCCCAATTTTGTTTTGATACGGAAACTTCTGATCTCAATACTTTCACTTGTCGATTGGTGGGATTGTCCTTTTCTTTTCAAAAAGGAAGTGGATACTACGTTCACTTACCCGAGGAGAAATCAGCGGCATGGGAATGGCTACAATTATTCCAACCCTTGCTCCAGGATGAACACAAGTTGCTCATTGGACACAATATCAAATTTGATTTAAAAGTCATGCGCCAATATGGAATTGACTTAAAAAACAAATTGTTCGACACCATGATTGCTCATTATTTGCTTCATCCGGATGGCAAACATGGAATGGATGAGGTATCTGAAAAAATGTTGTGCTACACCCCGATCAGTATTGAAAGTTTGATTGGGAAAAAAGGAAAGGATCAAGGTAGCATGACCACCTTGCGTGCAGAAGAAATAACAGACTATGCCTGTGAAGATGCGGACATTACCTACCAACTCTTTGAACTATTGCAACCTGCATTGGAGAAGGAAGGATTGATGTCCTTGTTCTTGGATGTCGAGATGCCTTTGATGCCCATCTTGGCCGATATGGAATGGGAAGGCATCAAAATAGAAACTGGATTCTTGGATGTTTATTCAAAAGAATTGGAAACAGACATTGCCATTATTGAAAAGGAGATTTTTGAATTGGCCGGTGAGACATTCAACGTGGATTCACCCAAACAATTGGGACCCATTCTGTTTGAAAAATTAAAAATCACCGATGAGATAAAAAAGACCAAAACGGGACAGTACAGCACAGCAGAGGATATCTTATCCAAGTACATCCACAACCACCCCATCGTAGGAAAGATCTTGGACTACCGTGAATTGCGCAAATTGAAATCAACGTATGTAGACGCTATTCCCGCATTGGTACAAAATACAACAGGAAGATTGCATACTTCTTTCATGCAAACGGTTGCTGCAACAGGAAGATTGAGTTCCAACAATCCCAACATTCAAAATATCCCCATCAGAACGGAGAAAGGAAGAAGAATCCGCAAAGCCTTTGTCTCGAGGGATGATCAGCATACCATCCTCAGCGCGGATTACTCTCAAATTGAGCTACGTGTCATCGCAAGCATGAGTGAAGATCCCAACATGTGTGAAGCTTTCAGAAGTGGCGCTGATGTTCACCAAGCTACCGCATCCAAAGTATTCCATGTTCCCATGGAAGAGGTTACCAAAGAGATGAGGAGTAAAGCCAAGGCCGTGAATTTTGGAATTATTTATGGGCAAGGAGCTTTTGGATTGGCTCAGAATTTAGGCATCAGCAGAACAGAGGCCAAGGAAATCATCGACTCGTATTTTCAACAGTTTTCAACGCTTAAAAATTTCCAATCTGATCAAATTGAGCGCGCCAAACAAACCGGATATGTTTCAACCCTGCTTGGTCGTAAAAGACAACTTCCTGACATCAATAGCCGCAATGCCATTGTAAGAGGATTTGCCGAGCGCAATGCCATCAATGCTCCCATACAAGGGTCGGCTGCTGACATCATCAAACTCGCCATGATCAAGATTCACAAGGCTTTTCACGAACAAAACATTCAATCTAAAATGATTCTTCAAGTGCATGATGAATTGGTATTTGATGTGCTCAATACAGAAATGAATCAAGTGAAAAACATTGTTGAACAATGCATGTCTGAAGCTTTTCCTTTGAACGTCCCCTTGCTTGCTGAAGCTGGAACAGGAAACAATTGGTTGGAGGCGCACTAGTTCAAATTGCTTGAATTGTTGGTAAGTCCAACTTGGGCAGATGGCATCTCTTTACTTACTTTGTATCAAAGAGATTTAGAGCCATGAATGTATTAGTATTGGGATCCGGCGGACGCGAGAACGCCATTTGTTGGAAAATTTCGCAAAGCTCACTTTTGAGAAGTTTGTTCATTGCTCCTGGCAATGGAGGTACAAGCCAATATGGTGAGAATGTGAACATTGATCCATGTGATTTCAAAGCCGTCAAAAAATTGGTTTTGGAAAAAGGAATTCAGATGGTTATTGTTGGACCTGAAACTCCACTTGTGCAGGGGATTGTCGATTTTTTCGAATCAGACAAGCACCTCAAAGAAGTATCCATCATCGGACCCAATCAATTCAGCGCCCAACTTGAAGGAAGTAAAAAGTTTGCCAAGGAATTCATGGTGCGCCACAACATTCCAACGGCCAAATATGCGTCATTTGACTCCTCGCAAATCAAGGAAGCGCAAGCTTTTATCGATACCATTAAAAAAACAGTTGTACTAAAAGCCGACGGATTGGCTGCAGGAAAGGGCGTGCTCATCATAGATGATCACAAAACGGCGAAAAAAGAAGTGGAGAAAATGTTGTCTGGAAAAGCTTTTGGAGATGCGGGAAAAACCGTTGTCATCGAGGAGTTTTTAAAGGGAATCGAGTGCTCTGCATTTATCATAACCGATGGTCAATCCTACAAAGTATTGCCTGAGGCAAAGGATTACAAACGTATTGGTGAAGGGGATACTGGTTTAAATACAGGAGGCATGGGGGCCATTTCGCCCGTTCCATTTTGCACGCCAGAATTTTTAGATAAAATTGAAACACAGGTCATCATTCCCACGATGAAAGGACTTCAGGCTGATGGAATGAAATACAAGGGATTCATTTTCTTTGGCATCATGAAAGTGGGTAACGAACCTTTTGTCATTGAATACAACTGCCGATTAGGTGATCCAGAGACTGAAGCTATTCTTCCCAGATTAAAATCAGACCTGCTCAATTTATTTGAAGGAGTAGCCACAAACACTTTGGGTGAGTGTGACTTGTATTTTGATGAGCGTTCAGCAGCAACAGTCATGTTGGTCTCTGAAGGTTATCCTGACGCCTATGATAAAGGAAAAGAAATCAAAGGGTTGGAGGACATAACTGATAGTTATGTTTTTCATGCCGGAACCAAATTGAGCGGCAAGGAAAACAAATTGATCACCAACGGAGGTCGTGTTTTGGCCTTAACCTCCTTGGCTTACCGCATGGAAGATGCCACTTTTGCCAGTTTGAAAAACGCAGCATTGGTGAGATACAGCAACAAATATTACAGAAAGGACATTGGGGAAGATCTGTTGAAATTCAGCAGTAAATAAACCCCATTAATCAGATTTATTGCCTTTGCCTTTTTTCTCTTTCTTTTTAAAGAAAGACTTGATGGCTTTGATGTATTTCTTCAAAGACAACGTTTTCTTTTCCTCTAGATACATATACGCATTATAGCCGTAATGGTAGTGGTAACCCAATCCATAGCCATATCCGTAACCATAACTCTTGGACTTAGAATAATCTTGACCATTTAATATCAGCGCCAAATTGAAAAAGCGCTTATCCTTATTCATGGACTCTAAAATCTTCAAAGCACGCTTGTCCAAGTAGCCTGCTCTGGCGACAAACAATGTGGCATCAGCCAAATGACTAATCAACAGCGTATCGGCTACAATTCCTACTGGAGCGGTATCGGCTATGATATAATCATAATGATCTTTGAGTCGGTTAAATACATCACCAACACCTTTACGCATGAGTATTTCAGATGGATTGGGGGGAATAGGTCCTGACAAAAGAATGTCAAATGGAAACCCAGACTTTTCTTTCTTTAATACAACATCTTCAAAAGGTAGGGTTTCATCCGTCATTAAATTGATCAACCCTTTGTTTGGTGTTGCCAAATTTAAATAGTCAGCAATTTTGGGATGCCTTAAATCGGTACCCAACAGGAGCACACGCTTACCCAATAATCCAAATGAAGCAGCAAGATTGATGGAGATGAATGACTTGCCTTCCTTACTAATGGTTGATGTAATAAAAATCAACTTCGCTTTATCATTCTTGGTCTCACATATAAACTCGACATTGGTACGAAGCATTCTAAACGCTTCAGCAACAGACCCTCGATCTTTATCTGTGACAAAAATTTGCTTTTCCTCAGTAGCCAATGGAATCTCACCAAGAAATGGCAACTTCAAGAAATCAAGATCCACCTTATCATGAACCTTAGTGTCAAAAATTGAAAAGACATATACTACAATAAATGGCAAAATAAAACCGACCAAAATGGAGAAAATAATGAATATTCTGCGGCTTGGATTGATGGGGGACCGGGTTGAATAAGCATCGTCGATAATCTTGGCATTGGCCACCGTAATGGCTTGCGCCAAATTGGACTCCTCCCTCTTTTGAAGAAGATACAAATACAGCTCTTCCTTGATTTGTTGTTGACGATAGATGTTTCTGTATTGCCGCTCGAACTCCGGGACTTTCGAGATCTTGCCATCAATCTTATTCGCTTGTTGTTCTAGCTCATTATATTTAACCTGAAAAGTGTTCTTTACATTTCGCATGGTATTGATCAAACCAGAGCGAGCTGAGGCTATTTCTTGATTTAGTCCGATGATAATGGGATTTCTTTCTCCCGAATACTGTTGCAACTTTTGCTTTTCAATGATCAACTTATTGAAAGCGTCAATTTGGGCATTCAGTGCTTCAGCTTGGAATCCAAGATTGTTGGGTATCACCTCATCCTGTTGATAGTGGTTTTTGAAATCATCCTCCAACATTTGGATCAACTTCAACTCGCTTCCCACTTTCACCAACTCTGCCTCTAAATTTCCGCTCTGCTCCAAGAAAGCCTTGGCTTCAGAGCTTAAGTCCGTCAGCTTTCTTGATTCCTTGTATTGCTCAACATCCCCTTCTACATCGTCCAATTCCTGTGTAATAAAATCAATGCGTTCTGCGATAAAATCTGAGGTGTTTTTTGAAATTAAGTTTTTATCTGTGATGGCCTCATCGTTATGTTGAACAATCAAATTATTGATAAAATCAATTGCCTTTTGAGGAACCGCATCCTTTACGGTAATATTAATGACACTGCTGGATTGACCAACCGTGTTGATCTTCATCGCCGACAAATAATAATTGGCAGCATGTTCAATGGGAATGATGGAGATACGATAAACCTTATTGAGCAGACTTGGTGAAAAAAATCCAGTCTTGGTCAATACCCAGTATGCCCCCTCCCCTAAGGACACAGAATCACCAAATGCAAATTCACCGAACTGGATTCCATCCGGATTTTTCTTCAATTGGTATCGTTCATTTGAGATCGGCTCCACTTCCCATGTACCCAGAAAGAACTTCTCTTGTCCGCTTAATATCCGATTCAAAACCATCGGGGCGTCTTCATACTTCTGATGAAAAATAGGACGGCCAAAGGTGAAATAATTGACGTTTAAATCTAGGTCTTCTATCACGCGAGAGACCAATGATCTTGATTTAAGTACCTCTATTTCATTCTCAATATTGTATTTGTTATTGATGATGCCCAAATCCTCAAATGCCGCCAACTGATCGGACAGCATTCCTGAACCCGATTGGTCATCTCTGAACAATACGGTAGCCGATGCCGTGAACTGAGGAACTTGGTATCGATGAAGCAGGAAGCCGACTGAAACAGTACTAAAAATACTTAAGACAAACCATTTCCAATATGACAAATAACGGAAGAAAGCATCTTTGAGTTTGCTTCTATCCATCTCCAATTCACCTACCAACTGCTCATCACTCATTTGATGAAAATTAAGATTATTGTACTTAATATCAAAGATGTCAATGAGATCAACATCGTGGTTCTAACAGAACTGATTTGAGCGTCTCTGCGCTTGGTTAAATTGGGCTTCACATAAACGATGTCATTCTGCTGCAGTTGAAAACCTTCCTTGGAAAAGGTAGCTTTATCGGTCAAATCCAAATGAAACTCTTTCTGAACGCCATCCATATTTCTCACTACCATAACATCACTTCTCAATCCTGTA
Source organism: Bacteroidota bacterium (assembly GCA_039798325.1). Taxonomy (GTDB): domain Bacteria; phylum Bacteroidota; class Bacteroidia; order Flavobacteriales_D; family Sanyastnellaceae; genus CAMCTV01. The sequence goes on along the minus strand of JBDKGG010000155.1, from coordinate 38,614 downwards.
ATATTCATATCACCGCAGCTCCCGATAGCCTCTAGCACATTGATGTGCCCATTGGCTACTTTTATCACGCCTGGCTTTGCCACATCACCCAAAACAGTCACCCTAAAATTGAGCATTTGAACAGATACGATAGGGCTCTTAACAAATCCCAACAATCTTTGCCCAATGGTGTCTTGCAATTGATCCAACGTCAAACCCACAGCCTTAACGGATCCAATAAGTGGCAAGGTCAATTCCGATGATTCACTTACCAAATAACCCTTGGTTGGACTGGTTTCATTTTCTCCCTCTTTCAAAAAGGTATTAAATGGAGCAACGACTTCATGATTGATCGAATAAACCCGAACAGATAATTCGTCTCCAATTTGACATTTTAATGCATTGCGCGGGTTTACACCAGAAGGAATAACCCCGGTTTGCAGATAAATCACATCCTTGGGAGAGGAGCAGGAAAAAAATATCGCTGTAGATATAAAAAAGAATAAAACACGAAATACAACCCAATTCAATCCCGAAACATTCATGTATCAAATTTAATAGATTTAGCAACTCAATGTGACACTAGGCGCTTCTTTTTCTGCGAACGATAATATTAAACAATGCCTTAAAAAAAAATTTGACATCCGTAGAATAAGGATTTTTTGATTTTGCCTCAATGTACTCCTGCTCTGCTTGAAGAACTTCCTGAACAGATCCAGATCGATTCAATGCCACATACGGCGGGATACAACCTGGTTTGTATTGCAATCTTTTTCTTAGGAATTCTGGATCAATGTCCTGAGCATAGCGCTCGCTTATTGGTCTTAAACCAACCAATTTCATTTCTCCTTTTAATACATTGATGAGCTGCGGTATTTCGTCAATCCAGTATTTTCTAAAAAATCTTCCCCACGGAGTTAGCCTAAAATCGTCTTTGGGCTTTCCTGAACTTGCATAACCATTCAAATTGATGACATAATCTTGCAAATATTCGGCATATGGGTGCATCGTCCTGAACTTATACACACCTATTATCTCCCCGCCCTTTCCCAATCGCTTCATTTTAAACAATGGACCATAACTGGGCTCCAAGTTGTAATCAGGTAGGCCCACTTTCTTGCATACCACAAACAAATCACCATCAATCGTTTGTGAATCAATTAATGTAAAGCCACAACTGTACAAACGACCGAAAATCTCAGCTTTGGACAACAACCGCACACGACCTTTTGTCAAACCAAAAAAAATCTTCTTCACGCCCCATAACTTTGGAGCCATCCGCAGAAAGATAAATTCAAAGAAAAAATAAATATTTCTAATGAATTTTACTTGACTAACCTTCAATCGCTGCCTTCTTCCTGTAATTGTTTCAGCGCGACATATGAACACATCCCCTTCCAATAAAACAGCATTGACTTCCTCAAAAAACTTATTGATGTAACGCATTTGATTGACAAGACCAAAGTTCACCACAGCCTTCATTTGCAGCGGATAAGCACTCACGTTAAAATGATTTGTGGTATTTAAAATTGCCGTAGAATGACTATCAGCATCCACGTAATTTTGAATGTACGCTAATGCATTGGGGTTTATATTTTTTAAAATCCCTCTCAAATCTTGCTTCTTAAATTCTTCAATGTTCCTTTCACCACATTCTTCATGGTTTGCGTCATTTTCTCTTGCACCCAAGCCAAATCATTATCATGCCATCGCTGAGGATGAAAATTCATCATGCATTGCAGAGGAAACTTCCCCAATTCAATGTCCGAAATCATTTCTTGGGTAGCATGGTAATGCTTCTGAAACCCAGCATTGTTCATCCTATCCCTTATGCTGAAGCGGTTTCCATCCCACATCATCCCAGTATCTGTCACATAAAAAACCCTGGATGTATCCAAATCAAAATAAGGTTCTCCAATCAATCCCAAAGTCCTATAGTCGTTTTCCTTCCAGATATCCTTGTTGTCATATCTACTTCTGGGGCTTCCATGCATGCAGATGGTGCTAACGGTTACCCATGAACGGAACAATTCCAAATGACCAAGAAACATTTCATACGCCCTTTCCTTATCCCCATTGGCCAAATCCATCTCCTCATAATGCAAACCAATTTCATGGCCCATTGACTCCATTTCTCTCATCATGACGGGGTCATAACTTTCTTTCACCACTCTAAAATAATAAGTACCCCTTATTCCAAGATCTCTTTGGATTTTGGCAAACTGCAGGGCGTGCAGCTTTCTGTCATCCACATCGTGCCGCAAAACAATCACTTTGTCTTTAGGGCTTTGGATAAAGTCTCTATAAGTTTGAAAAGAATAGCCTGCCCGAATGAAAGCATCAAGCAGGTCTTTATAAATGCTTATCGTGAAATCTCTTCGCAACTCAAATTTTTTGATGCTAAAGATAACCAATCTTCCCTCTTGTAACACGAGAGCTCATTAAAATCTAACTCCCATTTCTCAATCAATTGTATCATTAGTTTGGAGGTACTCACCTTCTCCCGAAGGAATTTGTTTCGCTTCATGCGGAAAGTACTTATAACATTTTGATCCGATAAAACAGTTGATAGAGAAGACAACATCTCTTCAAATTGATTCGGGTCAAATGAAAAACAAAGCCCAAATTCTCTTTCAAGCATATTGGGAACGGACAAAATACCGGCAAATGAGTTGCATTTAAATGCAGGGACTCCAATGGTTGCTGCTTCAGAAATCATGGTCTGACTATCGCCTACCACAACAAGGGCTTGGGTCATAAACTCATGCATCTGATGGGGTTCGATTGCCATTCGGTATTTCTCCCAATCCCCAGCAAGCGGTTTTTCAGAGGTAATAAATACGCGCCCGTACCTCTCCAATAAATCGATCAAACTTCTAATTTGATCTTTATTTAATCCCAAATGTCCTGTATCATGATGCCCTGCAAAGGCAACCAATCTAACAATAGAATATTTTTCTGCTGAACCTGGCGCAAAATTCAAGTCATCATATAAATAACTAAGCTCATGGGTTCCAGGATAATAAATGGCTTTCTTTGTTTTCCTTCGGATACAATCCGGAGTAAAAACAGCCTCACTAAATGGATGAGAAAAATTCACCATAAGGGGCTCCACTTCATCGTCATCATCATCAAAAATCCAACTGCGCATGCGGGTCACCAGCGAAACATGTGACAAAACAATACCACAGTGTAACCCTAAATTTATTTTGTTTTTAAGAACAAAAAATAACATTGAAAAATCTGTCTCAATCACTGACCACAACTTCCCCAATATACCATTTCTCTTGCTGCCGATAACTGTGTAATCCAAGTTGGCTGATTGCAATAGCGATAATATCATTGGAACGTTTCGCGTAGTAACAAAAACTTTGTAATCTGGATGCTGACTAAAATAAAAAATAGATTTTTTAAACAAATGAAAATGGCCTGGATGCCCCAAATCAAAAAGCAGTCTCCTCTTCATCGACTTTTCATTTGAAAATAAAACTTCCCCAATTGATAGATGAATTTTCTATTCACTTTCAACCATCTTCCAGACTCTACCTGTTCACCACCAAACCTCGACTTGAATTCTCTAACTCCATAGCTTTCAGATGGACTCCCTCCACCCATGAAGTCAAAAAAACGAAGTCCCAATGCATTGGCCTGCTTCATGGCTCCGTAGGTAGCCATCGCACTTGGAAAACAATCTCGATACGCTTGATCCAATCCTGCAATGTAAAACTCATAAGCACCGACACCCTCCAAAAATGGGGCAAGTATTCCACCAATTACCTTGTTATTCCATATCACCAAAATGATATTTCGGGTATCCGCATGAAAAAACGCAGAAAACAACTCATAATCGGGAAGGGGTTTTTTGATTTTAGTTTGGTACAACTCTTTTAATATCTGATAAAACTCTTTTACTTCAGATTCGGACTTTGGATTGGTCACAAGAACGCCGTTCTTTTCAGCCTTTTTCAATTGACGCTTTCTGCTCTCGCTAATCTGCTGTTGCATTTTTTTATCTTCTTTTGTGTCGACAATAAAATTCAACCACGGAATATACTCCCAGCCCAATTCTTTATAAAGGTCAAAAACGGTTTGATTGGGATGGCCATTCCTAATTTCCAAATAAACGCTTCCTTTACTTACTTTTTCAAGAGCACTTAGGATGGATCGCAAGGCCAATTCATTTGTATAGATTGGGCCTGAAAATATTATGCACCGTTTGGAAAAAAAGGCCTTAACCCCTTTCTCTTTTTGAACCACAAAAACAAGAACTGCCCTTAGCTGACCATTGATCAAGCAACCCACCGCCCCTACTTCCCATTGATGAAAAGTCTTAAGCAATTGATAGCCTTTTGGGGATTGAAAAAAGGAAGGTTGCTCGCATTCTGACAACAGTTGAGTCCATCCCAAAACATCAATACCATCATTGAACACTATTTCAATTTCCTCACTCATCTTACTGATTAATCAAGCGAATGTACAGCTGTTTGAGTTGCTGCGCAATGCAGCCTGCATCCAAAATACGATGAACATTTTGATTATTTGGATTCTGTTTCGTTTCCAATACAAAAGTCACTAATTCAGCAATGTCAGCGGCTTTACGTTGTGCGATAAAATTTCCACTGGTAGCATCGACCCATTGTTTTACATCGCCCACTTCTACCGATACAAAAGGACATTGACAAAACATTGCTTCCTTGATTACGTTTGGTGAACCCTCATGCAGGGAAGTCATCACCAATACATCCGATGCATTGTAGTACAAATTCATTTGCTCTTTTGTCAAATTGAATAAGTGTTTTTCTTCCAAAGCACCCATTTGAGAATGAAGAATTTCAAAAGCGCTTTTGAACAAAGGATAGTTCTTGTCTAAACGTTTGGGATCCGCTGCAAACAATACAATTCTTGATTCATTAGACCAGCCCAGCTTTTGCCTGGCCTCTTTTTGATCCATCACATAGAAATCTTTTGAATTCACTCCGTTTGGAACGATCAATGCCTCCTCCCAGCCTAACCTGGCTCGCATCTCTTCAGACTTGACAATTACAGACTTCCAAGAAACCCGAATAAAAAACTGCAAAACCAACAGGTACCACTTCCTGGCTGTGAGTACATCACTTCCCATTAATGAAACAACTATGGGCAAGCGCGTTAGGGAAAAAGTAGATAAAAACCCGCACAAAGAATAATGGGCGTGGATGACATCTGGTTTTACTTGTTGGATGTAAGATCGCAATTTACCAATGTTTCGAAAGTAACCTCGCCAACCCTTTCCGATTACATCAAAATAATAGACCTCACAACCTGTTTGCAACAAAGAATCACCTTGATTCTGTGTTATCGGATGAGAACCCTTGTTCCCACTCCTAACAAATAAAACCTTAGGATTCATTTAAAACAAAGGTTGCCACCGACTTTGAATACACCTCTTCAATCTCTCTTTTGCCTTCTACATATTTCCATTTTCCACCGTCTTTGATGTAATAGCCTTTGGAATATGGAATACCCGCCGTTCCAAAATATAAAAATTGAATTTCTAATAAATGAAATGCCTTACCATCAAAAGCAATATCCAATGAGGCGTGGGGCACTTTGAAATATGACATAATGTGATCTACATACTCAAACAACCCATCCGGTTTGTAAGCATCCTCACCATAAGAGTAATTGTCATAGCCACCCCCACTGGCAATAAAATCTCGATGAGCAAAGACTGGACGATAAAAAATATAAACTTCTCCATGAAACCAATAAATCTTCCAATCGTTTTCCAAGTCAGGAATAAAGTTCTGAACGATAAACTTATTTCGATTTCTAGAGTCTCTCAAATAACCGCTGTGCCTCTTGGAACGCACCCAATCCTTCAGATCCAAAAGAAAAGAACTTGAACTTGAAACCTCAAGAGCTCTCTTTCTGAGCTCATCAACATTCTTTGCTTTAAATACACCGCGACCACTTGCCCCTGCCGTTTTTTTAATAACCACGGGGAATTGAAATTCATCCAAATGTTCTGTCAACTCTTCCAATGTCCCATAAAACTGAGTTCTTATGGTGTTCAGTTGCGCATCTTTGGTGCTCATCCGTAAAAACTCCATGAACCCCTTATTGTTGTTGGCTCTGAGATAGGGGAAATTTGGCACCGACTTCAGTCCCATTTGTTCTAATCCCAAAACAACATCTTCAATATATGATTTATACAGATAACCGTTGTCCTCAATGCTTGTGTATATAAAATAATCAACGTCTTGCGGGAAACCAGACCAAGCAGATGACATTGGCAAAAACAACAAATCCAAACCAAATGACTTGAAATGGAATTTCAACTTTTCCTTGTCCATTCCACTTCTATATGGAATGTCAAAATGCTTTGATCCAAATCTATTCTTGTAATCTGTCAATGCCACCAACTTCATCATACTTCAAAGTTAAGGATAAAGAGGCAATTTGAAAAAGCATATCACGTGTTGATTCGGACATGGTTGGACTCATTTTTTGGACTTCTTCTTTTACTTGATCCAATTGATAAAATTTTTGAACCCAATCCAATGATTCAGCTATTTCAGGCCAAGTTCTCTGGTAACCCGTGATTAAAGCCAAATTATCAATATTGGGAATACGTCTCTTGCGTTTCCACTTCTTTTTTAGATACGGAATAACAATCGAAAGCTGTCCTGTCAAGCTGAGCAACTGATCAGGCCTATAATTCTTTCCAGTCATCATTTTAAAGAGTGGCGATTGAAGCGTTTTTAAAATCTGCGCATATAACAACTGACCTTTGTATCGTTTCAAAGGATTATGAGTAAAAAATTCGTTGTTGCATCCTGCATACTCTGACTGAAGTAAGCGCTTAATAAAATCTCCGTCCAAAAAAGGCGTTCTGACTTTCAAATATTCAAACTGGGCTTGAGTCCAAAAACCAAATACTTTTCGAAATACCTGCTTAAAGATGAAAAAATAAAAGAAATGATTGGTGTTTCTAAATGATGCCCTTCTTGCCCTTAGGTCCAGCAATTTTTGCATCAGTACAGGAAGCCGTCTTTCAACCATCTCCGGTTTTAGCATGCGCAATCGAGGAGAATCTTTGATTATTGCCATCATCTCATCATTGGTCTTTTCTAAAAAAATAGACACCAACTCGCGTGAAGTTACTGCCCCTGCAATGTGCAATGCCCGGAATAATTCACTACCACAATACCCCGTCAGTAAAACTGGGTAATCTTGAAAGTAAGCCGCACAGTATTGAAAATGGGGATACAAGAAACCATTTCTTCCGCCTGTGACGATGGACATGGATTGCGCAGATTTTGCAAACTCAGTCAAATACTTTTCTGAGGCCAAATCAATGACTTCAAAAGGAATATTCAATTCCTGTGCATTTGATAACGGATTGTAGACATCGTCATTTTCCATTCGTCCCATGGAGAAGGTCTGAACAGAGCAACCTTGGGCAAGTGCTGTTCCCAAAATAGTTCTTCCATCAAATCCGCTCGTAAAGGTGATCAACTCTTTTTCCTGATCAAAATAACGCTGGCAAGATTGCACAAACTGCTCAGACAATCTCACCAAATTTATGGAGGTGTCTACTTGAGAGGGAAACCAATCTGAGACGTCAATAAACGCATCAAATCCCATCGACCGATCCTCCAAAGAAAGAAGCGTGAAGCTATCAAGAACTTTAATATCAATATACAAAGTGGAAGAATCAATGGGATAATTGAACAAATGAGATTCAATGATAAAATCCTCATCCACCTCTCTTTGCGAAAAAGGCTTAATTGTTTCCCAGTGGTTCGCGATAACCATTTTTTTGGTTGAATAATACACCGGAAGAAATGAAAATAAAGAAGAGGCCACATGAATCTTGTCTTGATCAACATGCAACAGCGTAAAGTGCCCTTTTGACGCAGAAATTAGAGAAGACAAATCACCTTTGAATTCAACCAAAATTTCTGGATTGATCAAATCGCCATATACCAAAAGTTGGTATTGTCCTGAATCAATAACATGGTTAGGAACTTCACCTGTAATCAACCAATCCTTGTTCAACGAACATTGAAATTCAAAATCTTGGAGATGTTGATCCTCTTTCCTCGAAAGCAAGAACTTTGGGTTGGGTTTAGGCGCTGATTCCACGGATGTTTAATTTGAAGTAAGTCCACATTAACTGGGCAACAAAAATGAATAACAAATAAATCAGCCAGTATCTTCTGCTCTTATTGCTAAACTCGACAATACCAATTCCAATAAATAGTATCGCAAATGGAATGATGGGCATGTGGAATCTTGCTTGAAAACTATTTGCCGCAGAAGTGATGACGCTCAAATAAGCACCAAAGAAAAACAAAATTCCAATGAACTCTCTGAACTTATTTTTGATGGTGTGGTATAGCCCGATGTACATAAAAAAATACATCATGTTCCTAATCAAATCGTTTTGGAAACGGGTAAAAATGGACAATTGTCTCGCCTCTGTATCCAAATAGGAAGGAAAGGGGGTGATCGCAGCACCTCCTATGATTAATGGAGCCAATGCCACTTGATCAAAACTAACATTCCCCAAAAGGTTCTTTTCATTCTCCAAATTGCGCGAAAAAAAATCGCGACTATCTTCAATCTGATTATTAACGTCCTGAAAAATATTACTGGATAAAGCAAGGGAATAAAACAAATAAAGGACCAGTACGATAGAAATCAAGATACCTGTTCCAATTCGGTTGGTTTTGTGAGGAACGAACAATAGAAGCATTGAAATAGAAACAAGTGCACCCAAAAAAGTTCTGAAAAAAAACAGCAAAAAACAAAAAATGAAACTCATTAAAATCAACGAGATTGTCATTTTATTCTTGGACCTTGCCATCCATGTCAGGTAAAAACATACAACAACAATGAAGACCATTAGTGTCTCTTTTAGCTGGATACCGCAATACCAAATTAACGTGGGGAACAACATCCCCACAATGGCCGTCATCTTTGCATGTGATTCTCCCCAAGAAGTCTTCACAATCCTGGATAACATGAGTACCGTTAAAGAACCCAAAATGGCATTAATAATCCGAACGGGAAAAGTATGCGATCCAAAAATTGAATAGATGATGCCTTGATAAAATGGATAACCAAAATCCGATCTGCTTTTCATCTTTTCATCGAGAATCCTTAACCAATCCCCAAAAGGTGCATCCATTAAATCAGTGGCGACATTGTGGTAAACCCAAGAATCAGCAGCATATATTTCAAAAGGAAATGAATCGTTGTCGAACCAGTAAGTTAGCAGGTATAGATAGAAAATAAACACCACTCTCACAATCAGGCAGATGAAAAATATTCTCCATTCTAGTCGATCGTATGGAATGCTCACCCACTCCTTTGAAAAATAATTTAAGCCTAGAAAAAACAACAAGACAATGCTCACTCCAAAAAGTAATACACCAATTGGCATCGACAATTGAATGAACATCAAACTGATCAAAACGGGAACCAAAACGCCAAAACGCCAACCCAACAGTGTATTGTCCATTGACCAGAATTTCATGACAATACACTTTTGAATAATTTTTCATAAGCCATAGAACATCCTTTGATGCTGTATTGCTGCATGAAAAGTTGCTGATTGTTTACTGATATTCTTGCCCTCTCTGAATCAGACAATGATTTAAACTTCTCTAAAGCCAAAATCAAATCTTGCTGCTCGAGCCCATTGGTCAAAATACCATTTTCGCCGGATACAATAACATCCGGAATCCCTCCAACCGGTGATGCAATGATGGGACATCCCACAGATAGCGCTTCTAGCATCACCAAAGGCATGCCTTCATAACTGGACCAAATAACCAAGGCATCGGCCGTCTTTAAAAATGAACCTATATGTTCTTGAAGACCCAATAACTGAACGTTTGGTCGACTTTGTTTTTTGATGTATTCCGTCACCGGCTTTCCTGTTTCCTTTTCCTCACCAATGATGCCCAATTGAAAACTATTGGCAACCTCAGGAATAGAGAGAACATCAGCCAAATCATCAAATCTTTTGGATGGACTATAATGACCAATGGCCAATAGCTTTAATCGTTCACCACCTTGACTCCATTCAACCGGATCCTCCATTTCCAAACTTTTTACACCATTATCAATGACATGAAAAAACTGCCTTGGAAAAGCATGGGTAAAATCATCCATTAACTTGTTAGAAATGACAATTTGCTCCATACTAAATCCCAAAGATTTCATCTGATTGCAAAAGCGCAAAACCTTGCGGTATGCCGGTGTCACTTGACTGTGTATTGTTTGAAGGATATTAACCTTTCTCAAAAAAACCGAATAAAAAAAAGTGTAAAAAACCAATAGGGCCGAATGTATGTGAATGACGTCAGGTCTTAATTTCCAGACCTTGTAAATCAGTCTAACCAGAAAAACAACATCCCATTTTCTATTTGAATCAAAAACAACTAGAGATACCCGATCACTCAACTTTTTGGGAGGGAGCATCTCATCTGAAATTGTATTTTTCACCAATAAATACACTTGATGATCTTCAGCAAGTTCATTGCACAATTCTACCGCAAACTTCTCTGCACCACCATTGTTTAATCCATTGATAATGGTAACAATCTTCATTGGATTCTTGGAAATTACGTCTTTGGTTTAAGATGATTTTCGCTTAAAATAAATCCAACTATTCACGACAACATGATCATTGGGCTCATGGATCACTTCAAATCCACGATCTTTAAAAAATGCACGAACAGCATTCATGATTTCTGGGCCACCATTTGGGTATAAAAAGTCATGACAGCTGATTGCCGCACTCTCAATAATAGAAGCGCTTTTCACCATTCCATCGAGCATATACTTTTCCGCACCCTCGATATTTACTTTTAAAAAATCAATTTTTTTAATTCCGAACTCTTCCACCATTTGATCCAAAGTAATCATTTTCACCTTGAAACCTGAATCCCTCTTATTGTCTTCTATAACAACAGCGTTTTTTTCATGTGCCTGTTGATCTTCAATCATCACTTCACCATCACGATCACCAATGGCCAAATTCACAGGAGTTACGTTGGTATAAAAGCCCTTATCAACCAGATGAGACAAACTGCAATAGGTTTCTGGATGGGCCTCAATGGCATACACTTTACCGCTCTTTCCTACCATCTCAGAAAAAACAATAGACTCGGTCCCAGTTCCTGCGCCCAAATCTATCACCACGCTTCCTTCTTTCAACTCCTTATGCCGCAGATTAATTCTATTCACCGTTTTGTATAAGCCTGACTTACAGATTAACCAAGAAGGCATAACATCCACATTAATCAACTGATTGTTTTCCATCAACAAATACCGCTGAATGGAATTGTCCCAAATCAAACGCGTTCTGACTTTTTTTCTGCTCCGAGTTAAAATTTGATTAACCAAAGGGATTAGCCCTTTTAATAAGGGACGATAAAATATTTTTTGCAGTAGTGCGGTCTTACTCATATCAGAAATTTGGGCTTTGGATAGGCTAAAGAAACAAATATAAAATATAAGTGTCCTAAGCTTGCAAAAGTGCTAGATAAACTCCCAATACCAATCAACAGAAATTTCCAAACCTCTTTGAACCAATACCTGGGGCTGATAACCAAGCTTGTCTTTGATTTTTTCTATAGATGCCAATGAATGGGGAATATCTCCTGGACGTTGCTCACCGAAAGTAAGAACAACCTCTTTAATCGAAGGATTCTTCTTGGACAATACCTCGATCAACATTTCAGCCAATGCCTTTAATGTAGTCGACTCTCCACAAGCAACATTATAAACTTGATTCAGTGCAGTTGAATCCGTAGTACGCATGGCCAATAAATTGGCTTCAACAACGTTGGAAATGTGCGTGAAGTCACGAGAATATGACCCATCTCCATTGATCATTGGGGATTGCAAATTGATCAACTGCTTGACAAATTTTGGAATCACAGCGGCATAAGCTCCATCCGGATCTTGATTTTTGCCATAAACATTAAAATACCGCAATCCAATAAAATCCAATCCGTAGGTCCGATGAAAAACATCGGCGTATAGTTCATTGACCAACTTGGTCACCGCATAAGGCGATAAGGGCCTTCCAATCTGATCCTCGACTTTTGGAAGCACTGTAGAATCACCATACGTACTAGAACTCGCTGCAAAAATAAAACGACCTACCTTGGCCTGCTTGGCCGCCTCAAGCATATTTAAAAAACCTGTTATGTTAACAGCATTGGTCGCAAGGGGATTATTGATAGATCGCGGGACGGATCCCAATGCCGCTTGATGAAAAACACAACCACACCCTTGAACTGACGAAAGACAAGTTTCGAAATTTCGGATATCTCCTTGGATGAAGTGAAATTTTGGATGAGACAAAAAAGGTTCGATATTCTTAAGAAAACCTGTAGACAAATCATCCAGGCAGACAACACTGTAGCCTTCTTGTAACAGGCGTTCACAGAGATTTGAACCAATAAAACCGGCACCGCCGGTTACTAAAACAGGTTTAGAATGAGTGGAATCACTCATGGGCCAACTCATGCGATACCGCCGTCCTGCTTGGCTTTAGCATTATACGCTTTCTGTCTTTTCAACCATAACCAAAGACCAAAAAACCCTCCTAAAATACAAATCGTGTTCATGATACTCAAAGAAGGAACCAACAGGGTTTTAAAATAACCTTGAAACAAGCTAGCGATTGGGTTAAGGAAACTTTGCAAATTCATAATTAAAAGATTTAAGCAAAAGTAATGAACATTGCATAAAAATAAAAAAACATCCTCATTTTTGTGCCCACTATGATTCTCAGAAGTTTTACCCAAAACTCCCCACTTCTACCTTTCACTTATCCGATTGTTATCTTACTCATTCTATTGTCTGGTTATCAGGAATTGAGCGAACATGCGCTAAACATCCCCTTTGTTCCTTTGAGCCCGATAGCACTCATTACAGCCTTTTCTCTATTGCTTTCATTCAATGCTCTTTTGATCAATTCCATTTACAACCGAAGCGAGCTATACCACTCACCCGTTTACCTCACTGGATTGGTTTACGCACTATTTTCTTCGGTGATTGCAGTGCAAACGGGAAATCTAAAATTGGTGATTGCTCAATCCTTTGCTCTTGTAGCGCTGTATTTTGCCTTCTCCATTTTTCGTCAAAAAAAAATTGCGCATTATCTCTTTTTATCTTCTCTTTTTTTGGGAATTTCCATTCTTTTGGACTGGCACAATTTTGCTTTAGTGATTCTGCTGATTGTGCTTTCTTTTTGGAATAGATCTTTTGCCATCAAGGATATCTTACTGGTTATAGCAGGATTCATCACGCCTACCATTTATTGGATTCTTTATCATTGGCTCAATTTGTCTTCGACAAGTTTACTTGACTTTTGGAACCTTAATCCTGTTTCTTCTCTCCCCCATTCTGTTAGTCCTCCTTTGACTTTTCTGATCATCTTTCTTATTTCTATAGTACTAGCCCTCATTTCACTGTCTCACAAAGAAGATCGTCAATCCAATAAAACCGTTCAAAGCAAACAATACCTGATCATGCTTTTGGTTCTCTCTGCAGCATCCAATATTCTGCAAATTCTTTTTTTTCAAGATTTAAATCTTCATGACTTGCTGTCCTTAGCCAGTATCCTTCTGCTGTCGCAGTATTGGACCCATTACAGGACTAGTTTATTGGCTCCATTTGTTTTTTACTTAATGGCCATTCTGACCATCATTCAATTTTTTCATTGGTTCTAGCCATGGGCATTTCGTAATTTTGAAAAAAAAACAATCATGAAATTTGGCATTGTCGTTTTCCCGGGTAGCAATTGTGACGAAGATTTGGTTTATACTCTTCAGGATGTTCTTGGTCAGGAAGTCATTAAACTGTGGCACAAAGACACCAGCATTCAAGGATGCGACTTTATCATGGTTCCTGGGGGTTTTTCATATGGTGATTATTTAAGAAGTGGTGCCATTGCTCGCTTTTCACCCATCATGGATGAGGTGATTCATCATGCCAACAGAGGCGGATACGTCATGGGGATTTGCAACGGATTTCAAATTCTTACTGAAGCAAAACTTTTACCAGGAGCTTTGCTCCACAATAACAGCCGAAAATTCATTTGCAAAAATGTTTTTCTAAAAGCAGACAACAACGACAATTTGATTACTCATAATTTATTGCTAGACTCTGTTTTCAAAGTGCCCATTGCCCATGGAGAGGGTAACTTTTTTGCCAGTCAAGATGAATTGAAGCAAATCGAAGACAATGGCCAAGTGTTATTCCGTTATTGCGATGCGGATGGAAACATCACAGCGGAAAGCAATCCCAACGGAGCTTTGAACAACATTGCTGGTGTTTGCAATGCCCAGAAGAATGTCTTTGGAATGATGCCGCATCCAGAAAGAGCCTCTGATTTTGAATTGAGCAATACCGATGGTCGGGTAATTTTTGAATCCATCTTGGCCCAATTGCCTGCTTAATTAACATTTCCCTGCAGCTTTTAACACTTTCCATTGGGTTTGTTTAATCCTTTGGGCTATATCTATGCTCAAAATAAAAAACATGAGAAAAGTCATTTTAGCTTTGGTGCTTTGCGCTTGGATGCCGATGATTTCCAGCGCTCAAAGTAATCCTTGTTCATCAGCCCAATTTCAGGCTGCTGACAGCGGGCAATGGTCTATCGCAGGTGCAATTGATTGGCTCATCATAGCAGATATCTATGGCTCCAGTGGTAATTTTTGTTTGCCCGATGGGTGTTTCTATTTGTACGGATTCGGCACCAATCAGTGGGTAAATCAAAACGATCTCTCCATCACAGTCAATGACACCATCGTTCCTTTGGAAATTCAATATGCCGATTCTACTGGTTATGTCATCGCTTTCTTTAGTTGGAATGGAACATCCGGATGCCCTGATCCCGGCGCCTGCAATTATAGCCCCTCAGCCACTTGTGGTGATTACGCCACCTGTACCTATGATTGTTATGGATGCATGGACAGCAATGCTGTGAACTTTAATCCCAACGCCACCATTGATAATTATTCCTGCTGTTACAGTCAATGGGCTACACTAGAATCCAATGACAGCATGTCTTATTCTGTATACAACGGCTTAGGTCAGTACCTGACCAGTGGCGATAACTACAGTGGATTTCCCAATAGCGGTTTTTGTTACGGTCCCGGTTGCTACACCATTTATGTGCAAGGAATAGATGAAGATCCTTTTACCGCTTACCTGGTCAGCAACGGACAAACTCTGCAGACAGAATTTGTTGCTCAAGGTTGGTGGACCACCTTCCAACACAACAATGGTGGAATATCAGGTTGCACAGATGCCAACGCTTGCAACTACAACCCTGAGGCCACCTGCATTGATGGATCTTGCGAGTACAATAGCTGTCAAGGATGTACAGATAGTACAGCCACGAACTTCAATCCCATTGCCATTCATGACAATGGAACATGTTGCTATGGTGACTTGATGTCCATCAACGTACCAATGAGTGTTTCATGGTACTATTACAATCAAAACAACTATGCCTTCGGCACAGGTTCTTCCGCCACATGCATCCATGAAGGTTGTGGAACTTTTTATGCCTACAACAACGTTTATGAAGCTTTTGATTACAGCATTACCGACGCCAATGGAAATAGTATCGCTAGCGGAAATTCTTTGGATCCGGCAACAGAATGGGATGATATTTCTACCATCCACATCCCCATCAGCAACGGAGAAATAGTTTCAGGATGCAGTGATCCCAACGCCTGTAACTTTAACCCGATGGCCAACTGTTTGGACTACACCTTATGCGATTATTCTTGTCAAGGATGTACCAACCCCGCTGCCTATAATTTCAATGAAAACGCCACGATAGACAACGGAACTTGTTGCATGGACAATTACTTTGAGGTGACAGCGTTTAGCGCTGGCGGAATGGTGTCTTGGAGCGCCATCGACGGGTATGGCAACATGGTGGGATCTACTGATTTCTCTGTTGAGACTTCCGGATTTTGCGCCTTCTCCAGCTGCATTACTTTCTATGCAAACGATTTGATGGGCATGCCTTTTTCTTTAATCATCAAACGCAACGGAGTTGTCATTTACACCAACGACAACATTACAGAATATGGTTTCTCCTGGAGCTATGACAACAACCAAGTGATTGGTTGTGCAGATCCTAGCGCTTGCAACTACAATCCCAACGCCAACTGCTTCTTGTACAACATCTGCGATTACTCTTGCTTGGGTTGTACGGACCCAACAGCGGTTAATTTTAACCCAGCAGCCACCGTCGACAATGGTACTTGTTGCACCTCGGACAACTGGCAAAGCATTTCTGCTTCAGGAGATGTTTTCTTCTATGTAGCTGCAAATGACGGAACCCAATCACAACAAGGTTTCTATCCCGACAATACAGGGTTCTGCATGAACAGCAATTGCTATATGCTTTACGCTTTTGGAACATCTGGTCAATCGGTAGACATGACCATTTCCAATCCCAACATGGGCGATTATTATAGCTTCTCAACCAATACCTATTTGGGATACAACATAGAAAACATTGGCATCAATGAAATTGCAGGATGCACTGATCCAATTGCCTGCAATTACAATCCCAACGCAACTTGTGATTACGGCTATTGCGAATACTACTGCGGTGGCTGCTTGGATCCACAAGCACTGAACTACAGTCAAAATGCTCTATTTGACGACGGCACTTGCTCCTATGAAGTGGTTTCCCCAGTGGTAGGCATGCAATTGGTACCGGATGAAAACAATGGACAATTTTATGTGATGATTGCCCTTACCGAGATGGGAAATGTGTCCCCATACGCTGTGACCAATACCGCCAATGACGGAATGATGACCATGATGGATCCAGGCACGGCCATGGCAGGTCCTTTCAATTGTGGTGATTCAGTACAATTTCATGTTCATGCCATGGGTTACAACATGAACACCATCATGATTTCTCCTACTTATAGAATGGACTGTGCAGCAGCCAATGTATCGGAAGCGTTATCCGCTCCAACTTTGGTGTTTCCTAATCCAGCCAGAGACATTGTCCAAATCAAT
This sequence comes from Bacteroidota bacterium, assembly GCA_039798325.1. Lineage (GTDB taxonomy): Bacteria > Bacteroidota > Bacteroidia > Flavobacteriales_D > Sanyastnellaceae > CAMCTV01. The sequence continues at coordinate 21,568 of JBDKGG010000155.1, read as the reverse complement.
GGCCTAAAGAACAATACGCAAATCACGGTAAGAGATACTCAAGGCCGCATCGTTTATTCAGAACGCAGCAACACAGCAAACACAAACGTGAATTGTACTGAGTGGTCCAATGGCATTTACTTTATTGAACTAAAAGACAAAGACGGAACCCAACAACATAAGGTTCAAGTATTGCATTAAATCAAATTAAACGGAATAAAAAAAGGAGCGGCAATCGCTCCTTTTTTATTTTATGCATCCAGCAAAGCATCATTCACCTGATTGGGCAGGGTCACTTTCAACAAGGGTTCCCTTTCCATGGCTCTTTTGATGGCAAAAACAGCCTCCTCATTTCTAGCCCAGCTCCTGCGGGCAATGCCATTGTTGACATCCCAATGCAACATGCGGTTCAACCGTACACTGGCTTCTTTGGAACCATCCAAGAGCATCCCGAATCCTCCATTGATGACTTCTCCCCAACCTACTCCACCACCATTGTGCAAACTCACCCAGGTAGCGCCTCTGAACGCATCTCCCACAAAGTTCTGAACGGCCATATCTGCTGTAAAGCGGGACCCATCATAAATGTTGGATGTTTCTCTGAATGGAGAGTCTGTTCCACTCACATCATGATGGTCTCTGCCCAAAACCACAGGTCCTATTTCTCCTGCGGCTATGGCATCATTGAAAGCTTGCGCAATGGCCATTCTGCCCTCGGCATCAGCATATAAAATACGGGCTTGTGAACCCACCACCATTTTATTTTTACCCGCCTCCTGTATCCAACGGATGTTGTCCGCCAACTGCTGTTGAATCTCAGCAGGAGCGTTGACTTTTAGCGATTGTAAAACCCTTTCTGCGATGCGGTCTGTTTTCTCCAAATCTTCTGACGAACCTGAACAACACACCCAACGGAATGGACCAAATCCATAATCAAAACACATCGGCCCCAAAATATCCTGAACATAACTGGGATAGGCAAAAGCCAATCCGTCTATTGTTCTATTGTACAACTTAGAACCCGTTGTAGCCAACACATCGGCTCCGGCTCTTGATGCTTCTAGAAGGAAAGCATTGCCATAATCAAAAAAATACATTCCCCTTTCGGCGTGTGCATTGATCGCCGCGGCATGGCGTTTCAGGGTGGATTGAATGGCTTGTTTAAACTGATCTGGTTGATCGGCCATCAGGGCATTGGCTTGATCAAAGCTCATTCCAGCTGGATAATAACCTCCTGCCCAAGGATTGTGCAGTGAAGTTTGATCACTTCCCAAATCCACTGCTACCTCCTGGCGCAACAATTCTTCCCACAAATCCACAATGTTTCCAACGAAAGCATAACTTCTCACCACTCCATTCTCTTTGTCTGCTTTGGCCAGAGCCACCACTTTCTGAACGTCTTCTTCTATGACATCTACCCAACCTTGATCAAATCTCTTGTAGGCTGCCTTGGGATTAACTTCCGCGGTAATGCTCACGCACCCCGCAATATTGGATGCCTTGGGCTGAGCGCCAGACATGCCGCCTAAACCGGCAGTGACGAATAACAACCCTTGACCGGGCAAATCGTAAACTCTTTTATCGCCTCTTTGATTTCTCAACATTCTCGCCGCGTTCATCACCGTTATGGTTGTACCATGCACAATGCCTTGCGGGCCAATGTACATGTAAGAACCTGCTGTCATTTGTCCGTATTGAGTAACACCCAGTGCATTGAACTTCTCCCAATCGTCTGGTTTGCTGTAATTGGGAATCATCATCCCATTGGTGACCACTACACGGGGCGCCTCAGGATGGGAGGGAAACAAACCCAGCGGATGACCGCTATACATCACCAAAGTCTGATCATCCGTCATTTCAGACAGATACTGCATCACCAATCGGTATTGGGCCCAATTTTGAAACACTGCCCCATTGCCTCCGTAAGTAATCAACTCATGGGGATGCTGCGCCACTGCTGGATCCAAGTTATTTTGAATCATCAACATGATTGCAGCCGCTTGTTGAGAGCGACAAGGATACCAATGAATGGGCCTTGCCTTGATTTCACCATGTGGACGATAACGATGCATATAAATCCTCCCAAACTCCTTCAACTCTGCTTTGAACTCAGGCAGTAATTGGGCATGTAGCTCGGAAGGGAAATAGCGCAAGGCATTGCGCAATGCCAACTTTTGTTCAGCGGAATTGAGGATCGCCTTTCGTTTGGGAGCGTGATTGATAGAAGAATCCCATTGAGGAGCCATGGGCAACTCGTTGGGTATTCCTTGCTTAATTTCTTCTTGAAACTGATTAATCATTGAATCCATTGAACAAAGGTAAAACTTGTTGACGCAAACGTGCACTAACTTTGCAACATGGACAAAAAGAAAATTCCCACAGCGGTTTATGCTGAAATGACGCCCAACCCTGTAACCATGAAGTTTGTTGCAGACCGGTTGCTCATTACAGGAGGTCTTCAAGTTGAGTACAGAAATGCACAAGAAACAAAAGGTTCCTCTGCTTTGGCTGAAGAACTTTTTCATTTTCCTTTTGTAAAAAGTGTCTTTATCAGCAGCAATTATGTCACAATTACCCGCGATGAAAGTTTGGATTGGGATATGATTGTCATGCAATTGAGAGAATACATTCGTGAGTGGCTCATTGACAATGAAGTGGCCGTTAGTACAATCCCCGCTCATCTGATGAGCAGAGCGGATGTGGAAACCCAAAGGAATGTTGCCGGTCAGGAATCAAATTTGCCATCATCATCCAATGAGGTCTTCTCGCCTTCACCATGGGACGAAGAAATCATTCATTTGCTCAATGAGTATGTTCGTCCTGCTGTCGAACAAGATGGAGGGGCTATTGATTTTGTAGGCTATGACAACAAAAAAGTTTATGTGAACATGCGTGGTGCTTGCTCTGGATGTCCTTCGTCCACCGCTACGCTCAAAGGAGGAATCGAAAATCTATTGAAGGCCAAAATGCCCGATGCCATTGAAGAAGTCATCGCTCGCAGTGTATAATGAAGACCTACTTCATCCATGGATTCTTGGAATCTCCGAGCATGTGGGATTTTTGTAGAGAAAAGTTTCCTCAAGGAGAATTTCTGTCTTTGCCTGGGCATGGAGATAAAATCGCAACGGCATGTCCAGAAACCATGGAAGAAATTGCGGCTCTTTTGTTCCGTGAAATGGACACCACCGCACCGTTTCAAATCATTGGACATTCCATGGGGGGATATCTCATTCCCAGCTTGATTTCTGCCGGCGCCCGTCCCGTCCAAATAGGTTTGTTTCATTCCAAGATTGGAGCGGATGACAATGAGAAAAAAATACAGCGTCAGCGCGCCATTGACTTGGTAAAAGATAACAAGGCCTTGTACATCCGAACCATGATTACTCATTTGTTCTCGGACAGATTCAAAGTGAAAAAATACCATGAGATTGACCGATTAATTGAAGAGGCCAATCACATTGATGTTTCCAATATCATCGCCTGTCAAAAGGCCATGAAAAATCGTCCTTGTGGAATCTCCACTTTGTTTGAATCAAAAATCCCAATACATTATTTTGCGGGAGAGAAAGACAACAGTGTGACCCTTGACCAAATCATGGAGGAGCGCAGTCAACTCAATCAATTTTCTTCCATAAGAGTAGAGGAAAAAATTGGCCACATGGGACAATGGGAATGTCCGCATTCCGCGATAGATTGGCTCAACCAAATAGCTGAATCACACTAAACAAAAAAAGGCTGTATTGAATTACAGACTTTTTTTTACACCTGACTTTCATCAAATAAAAAGGGCGCCCTTTGGGCGCCCTTTCTGAATTAGAAAGAGAGGATCTTAGCGGTTGACCACCATTCTCATGGTGCTCATTTGACCGTTTTGAACCATCTCTACCAAGTACATTCCGCCAGCCAAAGTCTGACCAAAGTCCATGGTAGTATTCATAACACCATCTACAATGTAACGGTTGCTATAAACCTTACGACCTGTAGCATCAGTAATGCGCACTTGCAATTCACCATCCAAACCATCAACGTTCAAATTTACACTAGAACCATTGTTTGGATTAGGATAGATGCTAGTCACAACACCATTGAAAGAGCGCTCAGCGATAACACCTTCATCTTCGATGGTTGGCATTCCGGCAACACCTGCAGTCTTAACACATGCAACAGTTCCAAAGTTGGACAATGATAGATTATCCACATGCTTAGTGCGAATCGTTACATTATACGTCTGACCATTTCCGATTCCAGGAACGGTGCTCAAAGCAAGAATGCGAGAGCCTCCAACTGGACCTGAAACAAAGTTATCAAATGCTGCTGGTGAAGGAGCAGTCATGACAAAGTTATAGTCATAATTTCTAACTCCACAAACTGAGCGGTTGGTTGCAATTGAACCTGAAGATGCCAACTTGGCAATTGGACAACGATCTGAAACTCGAACATTCAAATCTGCTTCTTGATTCAATCCAACTTGTGACACTACATTTCCTATCGCTGTCAATGGAATCATTGTTCCATAAGCATTGGCTAGGTTATATGATACATCAATGGTCAAATAGTAGTTAACCGATGGGCCGTTGATATTGGGAGGAAGAATTTTTCCCAATTGACAAACAGTGGAAGCCACAGTACCAGTACCTGGAGGAATTGAGTAACTCCAAACAGGGGTGCCTGTAGCTGTTGCTGCTGCTGATTGAGCAGCTGCTTGGCTAGCCCAACGCTTCACATTGTATCCGGTTGCATTAGCTCTAAACTTGGCCTTGAAATTCTGACAAGTATTGCTGTAAGTACTTGTATTGTTAGTATACAACAAGATATCAGACTCAGAAGAACGCAAATTCGAGATAACAATATTCACGGTACCTGCAGTTCCATTGTTATTCTTTACAGAGAAATAATAAGGCGTGTTTGGCGTCAATTCATCGGTCAAAAGCACCTCATTTCCAGGCTCTGATGAAGAAGCTCCGGCGGCAGCTATTGAAACATTATTCTCCACAGTAATGGGAATCATATTCGCACTAGCTACTCCTTCATACAATCGAATTTCGTTATCATCAGCAACGCCTGTTGCTCCTGTAACAGCTATTCTGACTGCATTAGAAGTCGGAGTAAATAAATACCAAACCTCATTGTTTGCAATAGTAGACAAATTGGCACTGTAGGAGGTTTGAACACCTGTTCCGAATTGACCAATGTAGTTGATAGACACTGCGTTTGCAACACCTGCTCCTGCAACGTTACCTGTAATCACGTTAGTTGGCAAAGTAGTACAAGAACCATTGGCCACCAATACACGGTACAAAGTAGTCACCGACAAGTTAACATAGGTGAATGAACTTGGACCATTTGGAGACATGGCTTGCCATGTGGTTCCGTTGTCGGTTGAACGCTGCCATCCGAGAACGCTTCCTTGTGCTAAAGTTGCATCGTATACAATAGTTCCACCGGTATTTGTCGCATTGGCAGTGAATACCAAAGAACCTGGAACAGTTTGCAAAGTAACGGTTGTAACATCAGTTACAGCACCTGTGCTTGGACAATTGTATATGGGAGTACTGTAATTTACAGATACCTTTCTTTGTCCAGCCGTAATGTAGGCAATTCCAATAGAATTAGAAGTAGTCAACGGACCAGATGTCTGAAGCGTATAATCTACACCTTCAGTCAAAGCCACATTGTTACCATCTGTAATACTCCAAGTGTAATTAGAATAACCGGCCTGGGTAGTATAATTAATGGAAATTCCAGAACACTCTGCATTGTTGGCAGACGCTGTAAACGTAGGTGTAAATGGAATTTGAGCTCCAATGCTAACCACGTAATCTTCAATCTCACCATAAGATGCAATTCCACATGGTGTGATGTCAGCGCCAGAAATTACACCGTATACACATCTAACACGCATACGCTTGATACCTGTTGGCGCATTACATGGTAAACCAATGGCAAAGGTTGTACTACCGCCTACCTCACCAACGACACCTGAACCGGCAACAGCAGCAGTGGTATAACCAATCTTCTCTGTTGCATCATCAAACACACCATCTTCATTGAAGTCGATCCATGCTGCATAATCTTCAGACCATTGACCTGCAAACACCAAACAATTGTAAGTTCCTCCTGCATTCATCACAGCAATGTTGCTGCCACTAAATGCTGGGTCTGCGACATAATTGGAATATCCAGAAGTTCCACCTGGACATCCAGCACCTGAAACATTGTTCAACAATACTGTTCCATCCAATTTCGCAATTTGCACTTGCGCAATAACATCTCCATCCGTGCAACCAAAAGTAACACTTGGTAAGCAATATGTATCCGTAAATACGGTTACCAACTGCCAAGCACTCTTGGTACAAGCTGAACATGCTGAACGCACCCATACAGAATAGGTAGTAAATGAGGTTAAACCTGTTAAAGTCAAAGTAGAACCAGTCACACTTCCCATTGCTGCGGTATTGCTGCCTGGGGCAGTACCCGTAGCATTGTAGAAATACTCAAAGTTTGATGTTCCAGCAGGTGCTGTCCAGGTAATGGTAGCTCCTGTCTGTGACCCAGTTGCTGATAAGGCTGTTGGAGCTGAGCATTGCGAATTAACTGAAATGTTAAAGTTACCCGATCCAGGACCATTTGCGTTGTGATAAACACGAACGAAATAGGTGTTGCCCACGGTCAATGTAGTCAATGTTGAATTCTCAACACCAGCTGTAGAAGTGCTGTTGTACACAGCCATTGAAGTCAATACACCTGTTGGAGTGTTGTTGCTTGAGCTCAAAATCTGAACAACAGCATTGTAACCCGCACCGGATTGAACGGTTACCACATCTGACGTACTAGCAGCCACGAAAGAATACCATACATCATCATCTGGTGTTCCAGTTGTAACTGTTGGTACACCACCTATACCATTTGAATTGGTTGCAACCAATACATTGGGCAATGGGCTCGATTGAGGGACACATGAGTTAGGAGTCAAAGCCACTGCACCTGCAATCTCATCATTTGCTGGAGGAAGAATCTCCTCGTTAACGCAAATGGAGAACTGTTGACCGCCTGAACCTGCACCTGCATTGAAAACACGAACGTAATAGGTGTTTCCTACTGTCAAGTTATTGGCAGCTATGGTTTCCGTTTCACCTGCAACTGTTGTTACTGCATTGGAACAAGCTATGCTGGTCATGGCGTTGTCAAACAATTGAACCACAGCACCAAATCCACCAATGGCTCTAACTTTGATCTGGTGGTTTTGAGTAGCACTCGCCACTGAAGAAGCTGCCACGAAACTAAACCAGACATCATCATCCGCATCAGTCGTACCAGCGCAAGCAGAAGACGCTACACCCGATGATGTGGCATTTCTGGTTGAATAATAAGTACCGCAAAGCGATGTACAAGGAGCTTGATTTACTGTCAAAGCTGTAGCGTTGTTCACATTGTCATTGACTGGTGCTGGAAATACAGGAGCCGAAGTAGGTCCAGTGTAAGCACCAGGTGTCAAAGTAAACTTAGAGTTACACGTTGGCAAATAAGACAAACTTGCATTTGCATCACTCATCCAATGATTGCTCATGGCTGTTTGCATGCAAGCTCTGTCCATACGAGTATTTCCATTTGGTGTTGCCCCATTGTAACCAATGGTATAGGAATAAGCAGAAATCGCAGTACCATCAAACGCTTCAAAGTTACCATAGATGAACTCGATTACATTTCCTGCTTCATACAATTTCACTTGGAAATTCAAATTAGGACCAGGTATTGAAAAACGCTCGATTCCGGCCCACTCAACAGTGATAACAGCAGAACCACTACCCAATGTTCCATCGATTTGATAACGCATGCAATTGTCTTTGTTATTGGCCCAATCGTTACCTGTTAATACCAAATCATCCCAAAATGGCGCCAACAAAGTGTTGGTAGCCGTGGCAGTGATGTTATTAGTAAAAGATGTTGAAGTTACTGTGGTATTCAATGTCATCCAACCATTGGTACATGCCTTGAATCCTGTTACTGGCTGACCCAAATAGGTGAACGTCGTTCCAGTCAAACTCACAGCATTGGTGGTGTTATCATCACCTGAAGTTCCTGACCATCCAGCATAAGCTGTACCAGTTCCGCCATTGTTAGGCATGATAGAAGTATAGGCAACTCCAGTTTCGGTGTAAGCCACATTGTAAGGAATACGTACGGTAATTTGAATAGCAGTTGCAATACCTTCATTGGCACCACAGCTTACCTTACAACGGTACCAAGTACTGGCAGTTGGACTTGCACTATAAGAAGAAGCATTTGCCCCTGCAATAGGATTCCAAGTAACATTATCACTTGAAGACTCCCAAGTGTAAATCAAACCAGTACCACAAGTTGGATTTTGCAATGTCAACAATACAGACTCTCCAAGAATAACGGTATTAGCACTGGTTTGTGTAGCGCCAGGAGCTGGAGTCCCAGAACAAGGAGCTGGAGCAGCAGGGCTGATGCCTTGCTTACCTGTTACCCAGTTACTATTAACACCTGCCAAAGCCATATTTGCCAATGTACCATTTACTCCGCTAACAGATGCATCTGTCAAAGTTGTTACAGCAGCATTGTTTTGGTATTCGGCACCTTGATCAAAAGTATAATATACCTTTAATCCTGTTTCACAACCTTCCAATTGCTGGGTCATGTAAGTGCTAATGTTAGCAGCAGAACGAGCAACATTCCATATTCTCACCTCATCAATTTTACCTTTGAAACCGCGGGTATCATCTGCTGATTGGTTACCGATAGTCAATCCATAACTTGCAGGATTGGCAATGGTCAAAGTACTTGATGCAGTTGCTACTTGAGTACCATTAATATAAAGCTTAACCGTTGATCCATCGTAAACTCCGGCAACATGCTGCCATTGATTCAAAACCAATGCATTTGCTGGAGATTCTACAAAACTCCAAACGGAGCCATTTCCGAAATGGAAATTCAATACTCCATTTCCACCACAACGCAACATATAACCAGTCGCAGTTATTGGGTCTTCTCTATTGATGATGTTTCCTCTCCAAGTTTCTGTTGTAAATGCAGTTGGATAAATCCAAGCCTCCAATGTCAATGCGTTGCCAGTTATTGTAATTGGTGCAGCAGTTCCACAGTTCACACGGTCATTAACACCGTCAAAATCAAGGGCATTCTTTCCTGCCCAAGCGCAATCATAAGATGGGTAGCTCAAAGTGGCCACCAACGCAGCATCCGCTGCATTTGCAACCGTGATGACTGGTGTTGAGCCACTTGTAAAAGGACCAATCACATAAGAACCAATACCAACACCCATTTGGGCATTTGGGTTGCCATTGTCTGAGGTGATGTTCACCAATTGACCAGCCAATCCTGTGCTTGTTACGTTAACTACATAAGAGTATTGATTGTTGCCACAATCAGGAGACAAAGTAACTGTTGCTACGGGAGGAGGAGCCAAAATGGTAATGGTATAGTCCTCATAAGTTGTAAAAGACGATCCAGTAGTGCAAGGCGTCAAAGGTGTATTAGGTGCACCATCTGAACCACCAATACGCATTCTGTGTGTTGCACCAACAGTTGCTGTTGAAGGAACAGTGAAGGTGGCTACCAACGTCGTTGGATTGCTAGACAGCGATTCTCCAGTGTAAACATTTTCTCCAGCATCATTGAAATCCAAATCATTGTTCCAGTCCACCCAGATATAAGTACCGTATGTATATCCCGTTGAATAGGTAATATTAACACTGGCCGTCAATCCCAAAGCCAATCCACCATTTTGAGCAGAATAATTGCCATAATTGTTGGTCTCAGCAGTTGTGGTGTTGTTCACAACAGGGCCTGTTCCAAAAGTAACATTGGTAATTCCTTGACCATCGACAGATGAACCTGAAGGACTGCAGTATCCAGTAAACATAGATGCTGTTGCCCAAAAGCTGACAGTTGAGGCTGCGCTACAATCTGTTTTAACACGCAAGGTGTAATTGGTATTGGCAGTCAAACCAGAAGCAGTTGCTGAAGTTGTTGGTGCCGTTGTAGTACCGCTGGCAACTAATGTAGTTCCAGAAAGCAATTCCCAAACATAACCTGAAGGGGCATCACCTGAAGCAGGCGCTGACCAAGAAAGGTTGGCACTGGTCGTGCTGGTTGGGCTGGCAGCCACGTTAGTGGGCGTCAAACAAGTTGGCGCAGGCACCACACTGAACTTGTAGTCCTCATACTCAGCATAGCTACCCGGTCCACAAGCGGTAACGTTGCCGCTCCAGCTGTTGGCCACACGCATGCGGTAATCGCCAAGCGCTGTTCCTGCAGGGATAACAATGGTTCCAGTATATGAACCGCCATAAGTTGTTGAGGCAAAAATAGACTCACCTGCATCATCAAAGTCCAAATCATTGTTCCAGTCAATCCAGCAGAAGAACAAATCCCCTCCAGAACTGGAAGTTATGGTAATGGAGGTAGGGGTGCTTCCTTCTGTATTCAACACTGCTTGGGTTGCATAATTATTTGTATAACCGCCAGTGCCTGCCGCAGAGGTATTGCTGATATTGGACCACGCACCTGTTGTAGAAACACCAGTCACATAGTATGTTGTGTTTCCGGTTGGTGTGCAGTGCTGTGTAGCAAAAGAAACTGGTCCAAACCAACTAGCATAATTACCACCACCACAATTTGCACGGTAGTACACTTGGTAAGCTGTATTGGGAGTTAAACCGGTCAAGGTGTAAGCACCATTGCCACCGGTTACAGTTGCTGCAACATCAGACAAAAGTGTACCTGATCCAGGAGCAAAACCAGCAGGACCATATTCAAAATCAAAGTTGGATGCTGTTGAGCAACCCATGGTCCATGCAAGATTTGCAGAAGTTAAGCTTGTAGGCGTTGCGGTCAAAGCGCCTGAGCTGGGACAAGCCGGAGCAGGTGCTATGGTGATACGGTAATCCTCTGTCTCACCCCAACTATAAGTTGCACAAGGTGTCTGATTAGGACCTGTAACAAAACTGTTATCTGAAGAGCGAACACGCATTCTGTGAGCACCTGCTGGAGGGTTACACCCTAAAGTAATGGTAAAACTAGCCGTTCCATTCACAGGAACAGGTGAACCTGCCAGTGTAGCCCCTACTCTCTCCGTAACATTATCAAAAACCAAATCGTCGTTGTAATCAATCCACACCGCTATACTCTGCGCATACGAGGCAACTCCGACCGTTACAACATAGGATTGAGTGGGAAGTAAAGTAGTTGTGAGCGTATTATTACCAGTAAAATCACTATAACCACCGGCAGCACACGCAGTTCCCGTCGTATTGGACAGGGTATTCAATTGAATTGACGCTATTACATCTCCAGCACCACAGTTGGAAGTTGGAATACAATGACCTGTGTACACCGTTTGAGAGGCTGCATTAGGGGACACACAGTTACCTGTGGCTCTGACTCTCCAATAATATGTAGTGTTAGCAGATAAACCAGTGACGTTGTATGTGGTAACATCACCAATTGACAAGCCATTGTATCCTGAAACGAAACTAGCATAAGTAGAAGATGTAGAAACATCCAATAAATAACCCGTAAAACCACCTCCACCTGCGCTGGCCGTCCAGTTGGCAGTAAAACCACTGGCCAATAATCCCGTGGTTGAAGGTGCGGTTGGTGCCGCTGGAGCCGCATCGAAGGTAAATGTCGATGTACTCGTGGCTGTATTACCTCCAATGGTAACTGATACAGTACCAGTTGTTGCTGTACCTAGAACAGCTACTAGCGTTGTTCCATCATTGCTGGTTATTGAAGCAACCGCTGTTCCTCCTACTTTTACGTCAGCAGCTGTCGCACCTGTCAAATTCGTTCCTGTAATCGTAATTGTGGATCCAGGGCAAGCATTGGTAGGTGAAATAGCACTAATGGTAGGCATCAAAGCCAAAGTGGTAAATGAACCTGCCGCAACATAGCCATCTGCGTTGGCTGTCGCAGTACCTGAAGAAATATGCGAATAACCTGCAGTATTGTTGCTGCCATTATTGAAAGGCTGCACGCGAACGTGATAGGTTGTAAAAGGTTGCAATCCTGTTAACGCCGCAGATGCTGAAGACACCGGATTTCCTGAGAAATCTGTCCATGCACAATCTGCAGCTCTTCTGTATTGCACATTGTATCTGTTGGCATTGGTTGGCGCCGTCCAAGATGGTGTAGCTCCAGTTGCAGAAATGCTCCAACCGGTATTGGCCGTATATGTGGTTACTGGATTTACCCAAGTGGACGAAAGGCCTGACTGTGGAGTAAATGTGAATGTCGTTCCTGATGATAAGGTGGAAACTGGAGCTGCACTGGTAAACAACATTGAGGTGTTTCCAGCTGTAGTGGAAGAACCTCTTACCGCATCAGACCAATTCAAACAAGTTGTTCCTGTAGGAATATTCTTCAACGTCAACGCCAACATGGTTGTGCCCAAAACTCCCGCTGCAACACCACTTTTAATTCCTACCTGAGGATTAGACGTGGCCGTTCCGCGTGTCATTGTTCCATAAACAAAACGTATGGTATTGGTGGTATGATTCAATCGAATCTGAAAATTTAAATTTGATCCGTTTCCGAGAGAACTCCATAACTGCACTCCTTTCCACTGAATAACGGTTTCATTGGACCCTGAAAGATATTCCCATCTAACTTCACTTGAAGCACTATTTGATAAATCAGCCCCAAATGGACAAATCACACCAGCTGCTCCAGTTGCGGTGACAGAGCCTGTTAGAGAATTAGTCGTGAATGTTGATGTTGAAGCTGCTGATCCTCCAATAGAAATCCATCCGTTAGAACTGATGGTCATAGTGGTAACCGTTGTTCCGTTGAAAACGAAAGAAGGAATGGTGATCAGAGATGAAACATTAGAATCCCAGGTGGTGGTTGAGACCACTGTACCTCCGGAAATCTCTGCGTAGGTTCCACTGCTTGAAGCATAATTATAAGTAGCTGCCTGCCCCCAAGAGGCTCCGCTGATGAACAGCAGTAAGATGACAAAAAAGGCCGTCCATCGGCTCCGATGGGAAATGCTTGAGATTGTCTCTGCAAGCCTTTCCAATGCTGGACCACGGGATGCATACCCGCCAACATTTCTTGTAGTAAAATACAAGTCTTTCATAGATTAATAATTAAGTTATTTAGGTTAAGCGACGCCTTTTGCGTCTCTGCTAATGTAGAAATTACTTTTTTAAATTCCCAAAAACTTTTAAAAAAAATTTAACCTTCCCCTAATTTTGCCCCATGGAAAACAACCAAAACCCATTGAAAAAGAACATTTCAGAGATTTTTTCCCTCATGTTCATCTGCTTTGGATTGGGCACCTCCCTGAGCGCTTTGTGGATTTCCGCTCTAGGGGTTCCATTTTCCCCAACTACTCTACCCTATCTCACTGAAAAACAAGCACTTCAATTGGGTTGGGCCAATGCCATTCAACAGTTTTTCTTCTTCCTGGCCCCCTGGATTTGGTTTCGGTATCGTTCTGAATCCTTCAATCGTGAACAACATTCATCTTTGCATCTTGTCCATTTTAAATCAAAAAACAACCTCGTTCTCGTCCTAATCACGCTAGTCATCACCCTCTCCTCTTTTGGATTCATTGAAAGCTTAAGTTGGTTGAACAACTTTATCCTAGAAAGCCTGCCAGCATTGAAAAATCTATTGGTATCAAAAGACAACTCATCCCTGGTTATTCAAGATAAAATTTTGTCACAAAAAACAATCAGCGGAATCCTTCAAACCATTTTTCTGATGTCCATTGTTCCCGGATTTTTCGAGGAGATTTTTTTTCGGGGTTTGATCCTTCATTGGCTCAAACAAAAAATCAATGTGCACGCCGCCATTTGGTTGGTTGGATTGCTCTTCTCACTCATCCATTTTGAATGGGAAGGATTCATACCCCGTTGGGTATTGGGGGCAGGCTTGGGTTATTTGTATCATCTAACCGGACAATTGTGGTTTTCTATTCTCGCTCATTTGGGCAATAACCTCATGAGTATTGCTCTCTTCCATGGTTTCCATGGCCTCAGCACGCCCCCCAACCATTGGCTAGCCCATCCCATCACTTGGGTGGTTTCAACCATTTTTCTTGTTGTACTGGCGACTTTATTTTATCGAAAAACCCAAGTTTTGAACAAACCATAAAAGGTTTTGAATTATCTTAGCCGCCCCATAAGCACTATTGTAATGAATGACATGGTTAAAATTATTGCTGGCTCTGCTTCCCAAACATTGGGAGAGGGCATTGCCAAGGCTTTTGGGGATCAATTGGGCAATGTGATCATTCAGCGGTTCAGTGACGGAGAGTTTTCTCCATCTATTGAAGAGACCGTTAGAGGAAAGGATGTGGTGATTGTACAATCTACCTTTCCACCCGCTGACAATTTGATGGAATTGTTGCTGTTGATCGACGCTGCCAAGCGCGCTTCTGCCAAGCGAATCATTGCCGTTATGCCTTACTTTGGTTTTGCCCGTCAGGATCGAAAAGATAAGCCCAGGGTTCCCATAGGGGCCAAATTGGTGGCCAATTTGCTCACTGCAGCTGGTGTCAATCGCATCATCACAATGGATTTGCATGCGGAACAGATTCAAGGATTTTTTGAAGTTCCGGTGGATCATTTGTATTGCAGCACACTCTTTGCGCCACTGTTACAGGAAATGCATATTGCTGATTTGGTGATTGCCGCGCCTGATACAGGAGGTACTAAACGCGCCAATGCCTACGCAAAATTATTGGGTGTTGATTTGGCCATTTGTTATAAGCAAAGAAAAGTAGCCAATCAAATTGAAAGCATGACGGTTATTGGTGATGTGAAAGGTAAAAATGTAGTATTGATTGATGATATGATCGATACCGCAGGAACCTTATGCAAAGCGGCAGAAATGATGTTGGAAAATGGTGCCTTAAGTGTAAGAGCGATGTGCACGCATGCGGTTCTGAGCGGACAAGCCTACGAGCGCATACAAAACTCAAAACTACTCGAGGTCATCGTATCAGATAGCATTCCCTTGAAAGAAGACCAACCACGAAATAAAATACGTGTCGTGAGCACATCGCAATTGTTTGGCGATGTGTTGCACAACTTGATTGAAAACAAAAGCATTAGCTCTCATTTCATCAGTATATAAGGGGATGTAGGGGCGAATTGATATTCGCCTTGAGGAGATGAGGAGATGAGGAGATGTAGGGGCGAATTGATATTCGCCCTGAGGAGATGAAGGGATAAAAAGAAAAGAAATAAATTAAAAACCAAATAAAATGAAGCAATTTGAATTGAGCGGTTCTCCCAGAGAGAACGTAGGAAGACAGGATGCGAGCGCATTGCGCCTATCCAACCGTATCCCAGCTGTATTGTACGGCGGTGGAAACCAAGTACATTTTTCAGTAGGTAAAATCGAAATGGACAAAATCATGGCGATGAGCGATACATTACAAATCAACTTGGACATCAATGGAACCAAGTATTCATCTATCATCCAGGAAGTACAACGTCATCCAGTAACCGATAAAATCGTTCACTTGGATTTCTTAGAATTGGTCCCAGGTAAGGCGGTTAAAACTTCTTTGCCCGTTCGTGTAACGGGTAACTCAGAAGGGGTTAAAGCCGGTGGACGTTTGGCCATCAACTACAGAAAAGTACGTGTATTTGCTAAGCCAGAAGATCTTCCCAATGACATCACTTTGGACATCACCAAATTGAACATCGGAGATATGATCCGTGTACGTGAAGTGCAAATTCCTGGTGTAGTTTTCTTGGAAGCAGATGCTTCTGCCATCCTTGCCATCCAAGCTACTCGTGCCTCTATCGCTGCATCACAAGCAGAAGAAGCTCCAGCAAAAGGAAAGAAAAAGTAATCTCCGAATTACTTCATCAAAAGGCGCATTTTCTCAATGCGCCTTTTTTATTTCCCAAAGGAAACGTTTTTAACAGAATTTCGTTTCCACTGTGTTTTTTCGACGTATATTCGCGGCGCAGAAAATGGAAGAGAAAAATTTGGATATCATTGATAAGGCCCTGAGTGTATTTATGCGCAAAGGCATCAAAAGCATCAACATGGACGATATGTCCAAAGAATTGGGCATATCCAAAAAAACCCTCTATCTCTTTGTCAAAGACAAGGAGGAGTTGGTTGAAAAAGCCACGGATTTATTCTGTCAACGGGAAATAGAGGCCATCAAAAATATTTCCATTGAAAAAGTAAATGCCATTGATGAAAGCCTCCTCATTAAAAAATGGGTGCTCTCGGTAATTGAGAATGTTCATCCGGCGGTGGCTTTTGATTTGGAAAAATATTACCCCTCTATATCAAAAAAAATGCAAGACAACCGCAGAAAGGTGGTCTACAAAAGCATTTACAACAACATCATTAAGGGCCAAAAGGAAGGGCTGTACCGGAAAGACATCATTCCGGAAATTGTTACACGAATCTACATCGGAAGAATGGAAATGCTTTTGGACCCCAATGTATTTCCTCCGCAACAATTCTTGATGTCAGATGTTTATTTGGAGGCCTTCCATTATCACATTAGGGGAATAGCCAGTGACAAAGGCATTAAAATATTAGAACAACCGAAAACTAAAAATAAGCAGAAACGAAAAAACAATTCATGAGTATCAAAGTAAAATTACTCTTGATAGCACTTGTTGTATTTTACAACAATCTATCAGGTCAGCAGAAGCTCTCGCTGATCAAAGCGCAAGAGTACGCTGTCAAAAATGCCAATAGCGTCACGCAGTCTCTGTATGACGAGCAATTGGCGAAACTACAAGCTGATCAATTATTGGCAGTAGGACTGCCGCAATTGAATGGATCCGTGCAGTTCCAAAATTTCTTGGACTTGCCCACTTCGGTCATTCCTGCTGGAATATTTGGTCCAACAGAAACCAAAGTGCGATTTGGGGTTCCATACCAAATGACTGCCGGGGTGAGTGGTTCACAATTGCTGTTCGACGGGTCATGGTTAGTAGGTCTTCAAGCCTCTCGAGAGTATGCAAAATTGACCAGCACCCAAGTTAAAAAATCTGCTTTCAACATCAAACATGAGGTAGCTCAAGCCTATCATTTGGCAGTTATCGCCAAAGAGAGTATTGCCTTATTGAGTAACGGAAAAACCCTAATTGAGCAATCCCTTGGCGAAACAAAAGCCCTCTACAAAGAAGGTTTTCTAGAAGAGCAAAATGTCGATCAATTGCAATTGACATTGAATGATTGGAATGCCCGAATTGTCGTAGCAGAAGCCAATGCAAAACTCACCATGGACTTGCTAAAATTCAAAATGGGCATGCCCATTCAAACTGAAATTGAATTAGAAGACAACAGTGAAAACCTTTCAGCATCAGCCAATGAAGCCCTGCTTTCTGCTCCTTTGAGTATCGAGGGAAACTTTGATGTTCAGTTGGCCAATCAAGCATTGGGACTACAAACCTTGAATTTAAAAAATAAAAAAGCGGCTGCGTTGCCCAATTTGGCGGCTTTCTACAATTTACAAACGCAAGCACTTCGCCAAGAATTCAATTTTGCAGACACAAAAAAACAATGGTATCCCATACAACTTTGGGGGGTACAAATGAATATTCCGATTCTCTCCGGAGGGAGACGTTACAAGTCTATTCAGTACGCTCAATTGGAAGTAGAAAAATCCAAATCCATTGCGACTCTTGCGCGTGAAGGAGCATTGCTCAGCTTCAATAGCGCCAAGACCAATTACCTATCGGCCATGGCGACCACGAACAATAGCAGAGCGAGTCTGGCCCTGGCCGAGAAGATTTTCAACAAAACCAACCAGAAATACAAAGAAGGTTTGGTCTCCAGTTTTGAATTGACCCAAGCCAACAATCAAGTATTGCAAGCACAAGGAAATTATGTTCAATCCTTGTTGCAATTGCTCAACACAAAAGATGAACTTCAAAAAGCCCTCAATCAATAATTCCATGAAAAAGTTTTTTTCCCTGGTTGTTTTATCAGCCATTATCCTAACCTCTTGTGGTACCAAAGACCCACAAGCACAATTAGAAGCCTTAAAAGCAGAGCGCTCTGCATTGGATGTAAAAATTCAAGAATTGGAGGCGCAGCTTTCTCAAAATGGCGGCATTGAAGTGAAGACCAAAGATGTTCTTACAACCAAAATGTCTCCAAGTGAGTTCAAACATTTTATTGACGTGCAGGGTGTGGTAGATGCCGAATCACAAGCTGCTGTGCAACCACAAATGCCGGGTGTTATTACCAAGATCTATGTTGCCGAAGGACAAACGGTGAACAAAGGTCAAATCTTGGGAGAAACTGACAACAGTGTGATGAGTGCTCAATTGAATGCGTTGCAACCTCAATTGACTTTGGCCACAGACGTTTTCAATCGTCAAAAAAGATTGTGGGATCAAAAAATTGGATCTGAGTTGCAATACTTGCAGGCCAAAACCAACAAAGAAGCCATTGAAAAGCAAATTGCCGCTATTCAAGAGCAAATCAATATGACCAAAATCTCCGCACCTATTTCTGGTGTGATTGATCACATTGGTGCTAAGATTGGTCAGTATTCTGCTCCAGGAATGCCTGATCCAGCCTTCCGAATCATCAACTCCAGCAAAATGAAAGTCAAAGCAGATTTCGCTGAATCCTATGCTTCCACTGTAAAAAACGGTGACGAGGTAGAATTGTACTTTCCTGATTTGAATGAAACCACATTGAGCAGAACGTCTTACGTTGCTCGCTTTATCAATCCCCTGACACGCACCTTTACTGTTGAAGCCAACATTAGCGGGGATGGTAACAAATACAGACCCAACATGGTAGCCGTTTTGAAAGTCGTGGATTACAAGAATGAAAAAGCGTTTGTTCTCCCCATCAATGCACTGTTGAGTTCCGGAAATGAAACCTACGTGTACAAGATTGGCAAAAAAGACAACAAGAAAGTAGCGGTTAAAACCACCATCACAACCGGAAAAACATACAATGGAATGGCTGAAGTAATCTCTGGTTTATCAGAAGGAGATGAGGTTATTACAACTGGACAGTTTGAGATTGTGGATGGTTCGGTGATCAAGTAATACAGAAGAACGATGCTAGAAAAATTCAAAGAGTTCAAGCCCTCTAGTTGGGCCATTGACAATAAAACAACGATTTACTTGCTAACGATATTCATCACGTTGGCCGGTATCCTATCGTATCAGAGTATTCCTAAAGAACAATTTCCAGATATTGTTATTCCTACGATTTATGTTTCTACGGTTTATCCGGGTACTTCCCCAGAGGACATGGAAAACTTGGTAACCAAGCCATTGGAGAAACAAATGAAGAGCATTGCTGGAGTGAAAAAAATCACCAGTAATTCTATTCAAGATTTCAGCAATGTCATCATCGAATTCAATACCAGTGTCAATGTTCCCATTGCCAAGCAAAAGGTCAAAGATGCAGTAGACAAGGCCAAAAAAGATTTGCCAAACAATCTGCCCGCTGACCCCAATGTCATGGAGGTGGAATTTTCTGAAATGCCGATTTTATTTGTCAACATCGCAGGAAATTACAGTTTGTCGGACTTGAAAACCTATGCTGAAGATCTACAGGAGAAAATTGAAGGTCTGCGAGAAATTACCCGTGTTGACATTGTTGGGGCATTGGATCGTGAGATTCAGATCGATGTAGACATCTATAAAATGCAAGCTTCTAAATTCACCATGGGCGACATCGAACGCGCTGTCATGTATGAGAACATGACCATCTCAGGTGGCGGTGTCAATATGGGAAATGTGAAGCGATCATTGTCGGTAAGTGGCGAATTTAAAAGTGTAGATGAAATCAAAAATTTGGTGGTCTCATCACAATCCGGATCCAAAGTATATCTGAAGGATATTGCTGATGTAAGAGATGGATTTAAGGAACAAGAAAGCTACGGAAGACTGGACCACAAGAACGTCATCACGCTGAATGTGATTAAACGTGGTGGAGAAAATTTGATTAATGCCTCTGACAAAATCAACGCAATCGTTGACGAGATGAAGGAGAGCAAATTGCCCAAGGATTTGTCTGTGGTCATCACAGGTGATCAAAGCCGCACCACGCGTGTCACATTGCACGACTTGATCAACACCATCATCATTGGGTTTATTTTGGTCACCATCATTTTGATGTTCTTCATGGGCGTGACCAACGCCATATTTGTTGGACTCTCTGTGCCATTGTCCATGTTCATTGCGTTTCTAATTCTTCCGGGAATTGATTTCACGATGAACATGATTGTATTGTTCAGTTTCTTATTGGGGCTGGGCATTGTTGTGGATGATGCCATTGTGGTGATTGAAAACACGCACCGAATATTTGATAATGGCAAGGTGCCGATTAAAATAGCCGCCAAAAAAGCAGCAGGAGAGATTTTCTTACCCGTATTGAGTGGAACTGCCACTACCCTAGCTCCCTTTGTACCATTGGCGTTCTGGGGCGGTGTAATTGGAAAGTTCATGCACTATTTGCCCATAACACTCATCATCACATTAACTGCCTCCTTGGTGGTGGCCTACATCATCAACCCGGTTTTTGCCGTGGATTTCATGAAGCCCCATGATGATCAACACCACAAACCCAAATGGAATAAAGGACTTAAAATCACAACAGTCATCTTTTTGGCATTGGCCACCTTATTCTACATCAGCGGAAGCTTTGGAATGGGGAATTTCACCATCACTTTATTGTTGATTTATTTCTTGTTCAAATTTGTATTGGAAGGAGCCATTCGTCATTTCCAAGAAAAAACTTGGCCCAAGGCACAAACCAAATATGCCAACTTCCTGACATGGGCATTGGCACGACCCAAAGCCATTTTGTTCAGCACATTGGCCTTGTTGGTGTTGTCTTTTATGGTCACCGGCCTTCGCAAACCAAAAGTAGTTTTCTTCCCTAAGGCAGAGCCCAACTTTGTTTATGTCTATGCCACGTTACCGGTTGGAACCAGTGCACGCGCCACGGACAGCGTCGCCAAAATCATTGAAGAAAAGGTGTACAAAGTAATTGGTGAAGACAATCCTTTGGTGGAGAGTATCATTACCAATGTCGCCATTGGTGCCAATGAAAGTCGTGAGGATCGTGCGCCTTACTCGCATAAGGCCAAGGTTGGAATTGGGTTTGTCGAATTTGCCAAGCGCAATGGGCAATCTACCACGGCCATTTTGGATCAAGTACGTGCAGAGGTCAAAGGAATTCCTGGTGTTCAAATCGCGGTAGATCAGGAGCAAAGCGGACCACCCACCGCCAAACCCATCAGCATTGAAATCAATGGTGAGGAGTTTGATGACTTGATTGTGGCCAGTATGCGCATGAAGGATTTCTTGGATGCAGCGCAAATTCCTGGCGTAGAAGAATTGAAAACAGACCTACAATTGAATAAGCCAGAGATCAAAATCAAAATCAACCGCGAGCGCGCCAACCGTGAGGGCATATCGATGGGACAGATTGGAAGTGAAATCAGAAAGGCTGTATTTGGACTAGACAATCCATCCAAGTTCAGAGATGGTGCAGACGAATACCCGATTCAAGTTCGATACAAAAAAGACCAACGCAATGACATTGAGGCCTTGCGCAATTTGATCATCACCTACCG
>JBDKGG010000154.1:0-11042 GCA_039798325.1 Bacteroidota bacterium | reverse complement strand
GAGTCACCTGCATCCGCAATGGCCAATTTAAAAACGTAGGGTTGACAAGGAACGACATCTAAAACGGGTAAAAGAACAGTGGTTAATCCATCATACGTGATCATTGAGTTCCCGGCATTATTGACGTAATACCCACTGTTGGAATTGGCATTGACGGAGTTGATGGAAACGGGGGTGCCGTTGGGCAACTGGGCCACGTTGTAATTGTCGTAAGCCAAACCACTGGGATTTTCGCCTGAGACAAAGAATCCAAAAACATCATTGAAATTACCGCCTACAAATTCCGGATATTCTTCTGAACCAAATACAAATCTCAAGGCAAGCGTATTGCATTGGGGAACAATGGTGATGGTGATGATGCAGACATCGTTGGTGGCACCTGCTGAGATGGCTGTCAATTGAGGATCGGAGAAAGTAGCTCCGATAGAATTGGAGGCATTACTGGTTTGGGGATTGGCGGCAGCTGCCGCATTTCCTGTGGACATGATCAATCCGCTATTGAAACCCAGAGAGGAGCTGAGTCCATTATTAAAAGATCCATATTGTGCAGCATTGCAATTGATCACCGGAGTACCTTGGACGGTAATCCCGTTGCCAAAAGCGGATGTCGCCAATGTTGCTGCAGGAATTCCAGGAGAAACTTGAAGCTGTGCAAATGACGCAATGGGCAAAAAAAGGGCTAGGGAATAAGCAAGTAGAATATTTAGGCGCATTTTGGTCAAATTGATTTGAAATGTATTGCTTAACCATCATATTACCAAAATTTTAACGAATTGAACCAAATGTTCCAATCACAATTTTTTTTCATTATCATTGTGAAACCTAAACCTAGACATGATGACCAAAAAAGAAATTCAATTTGAATTTTATATCAAAGCTTCCACCCACACCATCTACAATTGCATCAGCAACCCCAGTGGCCTTGAAGAATGGTTTGCTGACAAGGTGAATATCAAAGGAGATGAATACACTTTCCTTTGGGAAGGCGAAGCCAAGACAGCCAAATTGGTTTCAACCAAAAAAGATCAATTTGTCCGATTCCATTGGACGGAAGATGGAAAGGAAAAGACCTATTTTGAAATAAAGATTGCCAAAGACGAAATGACTGGAGACATCTCATTGATGATCACGGATTTCTGCGAGGAAGGTGAAGAAGATGAAGCGAGGTTGCTTTGGGAAAGCGCCATTGAGAACTTGCGCCATGCCGTTGGTGGTTGATCTACTGTATTCCGCCCAGTGTGTACAATTCCAACACTGAAAACAGCACAGTTCCTCCCCAAGAACAAGCCAATAAAACCATTCCCATCATGCGCCAGAGGTGCTGATTTTTGGCTTTCCATTCCTCCCAACGAATGATGGTATCCGCGAATAAACTGGCTACCATCAGGAAATTCAGCAACACAAACCATCCCATCACATCATTAAATTGATGGTGCACGGATGAACTCCATGCATAATCAATATAAGTCAATTTTGTTATCCAATACAACAAATTAATAATCCAACCAAGGATAAAAACCACAATAATCATGGTGCAAAGTTAACTAATAATAAGCCGGACAAACGGGCTTCATTTTCCTTGGTGATTTTGGATTGAGAAAATGAAATTGATATTGAATTTCCCACCCCCCACGATACTCCGTGGCTATCCGAAATGGGGAAAGATTGATATCATATGTCAATCTCAAAAGGTGGCCACCCCAACTCATTCCCGTTCCTGCGATTAATGCATCCCCCCATCGCCAACCCCCACCTAGCCACAGGGTGGTTCTCATCCAGGATCGCTCATCCAGCAGTGTCCCCCATTCCCCATATCCTAACCAAGCATGATGTTGTTTTTGTTTTTGGAATAAACAATACGCTTGAATGGGATGTGCCTCAGTTAACTTCATCTTCAGGTTTCCAAATAACATTTGCTGTGATGACCACTCATATGCATCTGAATCATCTTTGAATCGGTATTGCATCGAAGAAAAATGGGTGAACCCTACAGCACATTGCATTTCATTAAACCATGTCCACCTAACTGCATTGCTCCACGCCCAGCCCATGGCATGCGTCTGATTAAAATATTCAGTTTGACCTATATTTTCTTGATGATAAAGACCATTCCAATCATCCATAAACTGCCAAGCCGAATTGTTCCATCGACTGCCCCCTCCCCTAAAGAGCAAAACCGAGTTCATCACAAAATCGGATGTATCGCCTCCATAACGCCATCCCAAGCCCAAATTCCACTTGCTTTGCAACCATGATCCATCACCTCCTTTGTCTTTGAGATATGCTCCCTGAATGGACCAACTCGGCCATTTGGGTAGCCTCCAATCCGCATGAACATTTTGCAATTGAAAGGGAACGCCACTCACCCCATTCCATTGGCTTTTCATGCCCGCTTGAATTAATATATCATGCTCTGCATGAATTTGTGCTGGAGCAACAAAACCGTCGCTCATCCACCACTGGGTATAGTGCACGTCCTGACCCTTTCCCAATTGGGTGAAAAAAAACATCTGTGCCCATAAGACCATCCAACTTCTCAACCTCATGGAATTCGAATCAAAGTAATGTTTCCTTCCTTCTCCCAAACTTCACCATTGGGGCATTGCACCTGCAAATAATAATGGTAAACGCCAGACTCCGCCGCTTGGCCTTTAAAATTCCCATCCCATCTTTGGTCCAATTGAGTAGTATTAAAAACCTCCCTACCCCATCGGTCTCTGATCATCCATTTTCCGGAGATGGGCAAACTGGTTTGTATGCCAATTTCATCGTGAACCCAATCACCATTTGGGGTAAATACATTGGGAACAAAAAGAAATGGCTCTCTGCACAAAACTGCTTCTACTTTGATGAAAAGCGAATCACTCAAACGGCATTGGCCATCCGCACCTTCAACCCATATCCATGAATCTTGGGTCAATGCAAAGATTGCAGTGTTATTGGCATTGCTCACCAATGAAGCCTGGGGAGTCCAATTCAATTCCAAGCCTTCAGGATAGCACTGCATCAAAACTTCAGCACCGACACCCACAATGGTTGAGGCTGTGGACAAATGGAGTCCATTTTGCTCCAAGGCCGATGCGGCCACCCAAACACTGTCCAAAATTGAACATCCTGGAATACTTGTTGTCACATAATACCACGAACTTTGAATAGGAGTAATTTGAACTTGGGGCGATTCCAATGCGGTGATGATTTGCTCATTATTGGTCCACTCATAAGTGCATTGCGGCAATGGGTTGGGCACCGACAAGGTGACGGTATCCCATGCGCACCAAGTTTGTGGCGCAAATACGGTAGATGCAACGCTCAAGACTTGAATCGTCACAGAATCCATCCGTTGACAATTGTTCAATTCGGCGAGTAAGTACAAAGTAGCAGAAGAATCCGCCATCCAATTGAAGTTTGTTCCAGTGCCCAAACTATTCTGCATGGTGTTATCATCATACCAAGTTAGGTCAACGTTTGCCGGCTCAACCGTGGCTGTCAAAGCCACATCTTGCGGATTGCACAAAGCAAGACCATCAGGAGGGTTCAACGTCAATTGTGTCACCGATATGGATTGTCTGATGGTGTCTACACATAGTCCTCCTTGCTGCAACAATATCAAATCTTCGCTCTGGTATGCGGCGTAGAGCGACCAATAGATGGAATCGTTCAAAATACCAATACCCTCCATCCATGCGTAGGTTGCATTAGGCATTGGATTCTGGATACCAACCATGGTGGTATCACCCGAGCACAAATTCAACGAAGGGAGTGTTTGATTCTGAGGTCCTCTTACATGAATCCAATGACCAGAGGAATCCACCCCGTTGCAACTCAGGGGATCCGACCCAATGGCTTGAATAAAAAACAATCCGGTGTCTTGAAATACAAAATTAAAATCGGTTAGCGTAGAAATGATTTGATTGCTAGGAACCATCATCCATTGCAATTCTGAAACTTGCTGAATTTCTGAATGAAAATTTACCGATTCACCCAAACAGACCTCTTGCGGAAATATGGCATTCACATAAGTCAAGGGCAATTCAAAATCAAACTTAAAAACACCATTGTTGCAATTGTTGGAACCGTTGATGGGAGACCAAGCATTGGCAGGAAAAATAGGAAAATCATCATGGTTGCCACACCCTGCACAAACGCTCTGATAAATCACTCCTTTGCGATCAAATCTGCTGGTTCCTCCATCCACATGCTCGGCCGATAGCCCTCCACCGAAATAGGTTCCATACACAGGAAAATTGGCGTCTTGATCCATGACCAACAGATAGAAATCACTTCCATTGGTGGTGGATTGAAAAGCATCGTTTGAAATCCATAGTCCCTGCGTATTGCCCACATTGGGATTAGAACCCTGATTGACACTCCCTCCCCAACCCGACAAATAAATTTGGCCACAAACATCGACCAAGAAAGCCGCCGGCGATAGATTGGGAACTCCGCTTCCAGAGCCAAAAACGGTAGACCAATTAACTGCTGTAAGTCCTGCATTCCATTTGGCTACATACATGCCACTGTTGGGTTGACTCCAACTTGCATTGCTGACCCAAGTTGTTCCTTGAGCCAATGACTGTCCATACACATATGGCCATCCTTGTTCATCGGTATCAATAAAATACAACTGGTCGTACAATGCACTTCCCCAATAAGAAGCGGCCAAAGGTGCGCCTGTCGGAGTTAACTTTAAAATCCAACCATCTCCCGTACCTCCGCCAAAAACAGGTTGCACAACATTACTACCCACAGCCAAATCATTGGATTGTGTCCCCCCACAAACCCAAATTATTCCGTTGTCATCAAAAGCAACTGAACAACCCGACTCATCGTCAGCACCGCCCCATTTTCGGGACCAAACCAGCGTATTCAAATCACTGCTCCAAACAGCAACAAAGGCATCCTGCAGGGATCCTCCGCCAAGCATTGTCATGGGGAAATCCGCACTATTCGTGGTGCCAACAATCACAATTTGACCCGAAGGAGCAATGTCTATTTCTCCCCTGAACTCATCTGCATAATTGAATTTTAAACCAACCGCGGTATTGACACCGTCATTTCCAGCACCTCCGAAATATGTTGAAGAAAGCAAGGCTGAACCATTGCTCGACAAACGACCCAAAATCACATCACTGCCAAAAGCATAAGTGGTTCCAATTCCCTGAGGAGTAAAGGCAGTTCCTGCATTGAAAGTGGTATCAAAGGCATTGGAAGTAACGGGGAAATTATAAGAACCCGTTGAACCATAAAACAACAATTCATCTTGCTGATTAACCACCAATGAATGCGGCAACTCATCGCGATCTCCACCCACGAAGGTGGACCATATCAATTGGGTGCCATCCAAACTGTATTTGGTCAATGCGATGTCCGTACCCGCTAAACTGCCGCTTCCATCTCCCCCAACCCACGTGGTTTGATAGGCGCCTAAAGTGGTGGGATACCCTTGGCCAAAAGCACTGCTTCCACTATAGAGATATCCCCATTGATCATAAGTTGCGGTATATCCAAAATTGTCAGAAGTACTGCCACTGAAAGTCGAAAAAATGAGTTGTGGATCAATGATCCATTCCATTCCTTTATTGTCCTCACACGCAAAGGAAAAAAGACCTTGTCGATTGCGCTGATAATGCACTCTTCCCTCCCATTTTTCCCAATGATCTTTTTGTTTTATAAAACAATCACTGATTTCATCTGTCATCTGCCCCAAGGAATGACGCAAATGCATTTGGGTTTCTTGAACTTGGACATCATCCAACCCAATAAATTTCCAGGCAATTTGATTGGCCGATCCATTGGTATGGATATGCCATTCATACTTGACTTCATGTTGGCCATTCAACTTCCAAATCAAATCAATTCCTGGATAAACATTGAATTGAATTACCTCCATGAAACTTCTGCAATCACCTGCCCAATGAGAAGGATTATTTCCCAAGAAATAGCTGAACCTCCCCGCTAACAATTTGTTTCCAATGCTTGCAGGAGTTCGATGGTTTCCTTTCCAAAGCACATCGAAAACATGACCTTGACAACGAATGTCCTCAGGCACCAATTTCCAATCGGAGTCAGCATGGTGCATTCCTGAAAGGTCCCATTGATGCACGCGGTATCCATTGTTTTGGATAAACAACTTGCCTTCATGAATGTCCACAGCAAACAAGACCTCTTTGGGCCATTGACCTTTGTTCTCCACAAACCCCGACTGAGCTTGAAGGAAAGCCGCTATGAACAGAAACAAAAAGGCTAAAAAGTGTCTCATGATGCAAGACGAATATACGCCTTGTTTGACCGAACTCCTTGAAGGAAACGAATGAAGAATAATGAGATTAATATAAAATTGCCCCATCCCAAACCACCTTCGTCCATCATCAACGTCCAGTTTTTACCGAATAAATCAGGGGAGTTGAACAGAAAAGGAACCAAGGCCAAAAGCATAAGAGCATACATCCAACCCATTTTCTCCTGTTTCTCGGTGGACATCCATAAAAAAAGAAAAAGTGGAATGGACAACAAGAAGTGTTCCGTATCGGTGTGGGTCAATGAAGGGACCATCGCAAACAAGAGCAGATACAAGAGATTCAAATTGACATTGCCCTTGCGTTTGCCATAATACCACAAGCCCAAAATGAAAATAGCCATGAAGCATAAAACCAAAAGCACATAACCCATTTGCGGTTGCTTCAACCATTGTGAAGCCCATGGATAAAAGATTCCATACAAGGTGTTGGGACTCTTGAATAAAGCAGCGTTGTGGGTGGTCATGGTCTCCATCCAAGCCTGATTGAGATGAATAAAATCTGTGGGACCACAGAAAAACATGGGAATGATGAACAATGCCACGAGTGCCAATCCAAAATGTTTCAATAGCGTCCATTGTTGCAACAAAACAACGAGTGGCAACAAAAGCACAAAATGGGGTTTGGTCAAACAAACGAAAGCCAAAATCCAACCTGCCCATTTCCATTTCTCAAATTGTACTTGATACCAAAACCACATCAACATCACCAAAAGTAAAAAATTGATATTTCCCAGGAATAGTTCTCGTTCCAATTGATCACCAAAAAAAATCAAAGTCACCCAAAAAACAGATTGAATAGACCAATGACTATCGCCATTCTTAAGCCATTTCAGCCACTTCCTGATAAAATGCGTGATTAAAAAAAGTATGGTAAAATAATACAACGTCGCTGCCCAGAAATAGGGTAAAAAAGTCAGCGGCACAAATGGCAGAAGAGCCGTGAGCGAGTATTTATAGAAGCCACTCGAAAGGCCATAAGATTTACCGTATACCGTGCCATCTGCTAACCAATCAGAAGCTGCACCATAATAAACCTGAAAATCCCATAAATGAAAACGACCATTGATGATCAACAACATCCAGTAGACAATACCGATGATCCAAGGAATTCTATTGGTCCACTTACCCAATGTCACAATTGTTTTTACTCTTGGATCAACTGATGAAACTTCTTCTTGAACTTGTTCAACTTGGGGGTGATGACCAAGGAGCAATAAGGTTGATCTTTGTTCAAGTTATAGTAATTATCGTGATAGTCCTCTGCCGGATAAAAAGCCTCAAAAGGTTTGATTTCCGTCACAATGGGTGAAGACCATTCATGACTTTCTTCTGCTGCATTGACCGCCTTTTCTGCAATGATTTTTTGCCCATCATTGTGGTAAAAAATAGCGGAACGGTATTGGGTTCCGATATCATTTCCTTGACGATTGAGTTGGGTTGGATCGTGAACAGAAAAGAAAGCTTCGAGGATGGTTGGAACGTCGATGATGGTGGAGTCAAATACAATTTGCACCACCTCAGCATGACCCGTTGTTCCATTGCAGACCTCTTTGTAGGAAGGGTTCTTTACCCATCCACCACTGTATCCGCTCTTGGCACTAACCACTCCTTTGAGTTGCATAAAGGCTGCTTCTACACACCAAAAACAACCAGCGCCTAAAGTGATGGTGTCATTGGCGGTAGCCATGGTATTTTGGGAAGATGATGGGGACATGGGCATTTTTTGAGAATTAGAATTTTGGCATCCAAAGATGAACAAAAAAGAAGAAAACAATGTGATCCATTTCATGATTAAATTCTAAATCTTAAAAAACCGAATGCCAAAGACACCGTTGGTTCATTGTTGGTAATGAAAGTAACCAAGTCGCGTGAGGCAATGCCCCATTCATAGATCCCGTTAAAAGACATCTTGGAAAGACCGGCAGTGATGCGGGTTGTATTATAATTCCCTCCCTTGGTGACACCCATCGAAACCTTAAAGTTCAAAGGCAATCTTATTTCTGCACCAGCCGTAATCACCGCTTTTTGGACATTGGCTACAGCATCATTCATGGGGGCAACCAAGTCCAATCCCAATTTGATTCGATCCAAGAAATACAGTCCTACACCCAATCTAAACGTTGTCGGCAATTTAGTTTTGTAATTGTTATTGCGGGCTCTCCAATCCACCAAATCACTTCCCAAAGAAATTTGACTGATGTTGCTGGCGATGTCCACATTCTGCATTCCATTATAATCCAAAGTGAGCAAGGTATCATCGGAAAACTCATACATTTCAGTCTTCCAATTGATCCCTCCAATGTCCGTTATGGCGGTGCTAACAAACAAACTTTCTCCCACTTTCATGGTCAACCCCAAATCAACTCCAGTACCAAAACCAATGGGCTTGGGACTGACCAAGGAAGGTTGAAATTTTCCAAAACCTGTCGGAACATTGTTCTCATCATATTGAATGGAAAACATGGGGCTAAAACCAGCAAAGGCCTCTGTTTTGCCATCTTTGGCGTCCAAGGTCATGAGGGCTTGACCGCGCATAATTTTAATGCCTATTCCCGCGTAAATGGACAAACCATCGCTCTCAATGATTGGCCGTGAATATGCAAAATTGAACTCCCTCAACCAAGAAAAATGAATGCGCGTTCCTTGCAATAAATCATTGGTACTGGAGGATGATGCATTGGCCAAACCTTGAATGGTGGAAATGGTGCTGGTATCAATGGTGCTCAAAAAAGCACTGAGGCTGTCTGGATTGTTGCTGATGGTTTGCACCGTATTGTCATCCAAAGTAACTTTCAATTCAGAAAAGATGTCATTGGCATTTCTACCCAACCAAATTAATTCAGACACCTTGGGACCAAATTGAGAATAAAAATCGATGCGGTCTCTGATACCGAAAGCAATGGACCCCAATTTACCGGCGTTGATGGAGAATCCGAGATTCGTCACATCCAAATCAAAAGCATTGTTCTCTTGAGAAAATTGATAGGCATAATCCAATTGCTGAGAAAGATCCAATTGATCAAAATTATTTCGAAAAAGATTCTGCATCAATTCACGCTTGGCCAAAATTCCTGAATGCAAGGAAAACGCCGTTTCACCAATACCAAAAGCTACACGACGATCAAACTCGCCATATTTCACAGCCGTATTGGCTGGGTTGATGCCCAAACATTGGTAATCAGTAGCAAAAACGGTGGCCTGTCCATGACCCGTTAAATTGAAAGCGGAATATTCTGTTTGTGCATGACTCGTGGTTATATAAAACAACAAGCCAAAAATCAAAAGAGAAAGGTAACGATTATTCATGCGTTATTTTTTGTTTATACAAATATCGCTTTTGTGACGATTCAAAAGGTCGATAAACAAAAAAAACTTCATCATTCTTGACTTTAATTTTCTCGCAATACGGATAAGCCAATGCCATGCAGGGTTTGAGCCCATCATTCTGCCACAACATTTCCATCCACATCACCTTACCCGCCTTTTCGTATGCCGTATACAAACGATGTGTGGTTGGATCTCTCCAAACCTGCCCCTTCCACTTTCCCATCCCTTTTTGTTTGTGATGATGGCAAGGCATTTCGTTCATTTTTTTTCCTTGTTGATTGTACAACGTGAGAAGATCATGGAGATGATCAAAAACCATGATGGTATCTCCCAAGAGTATAAGCGGTGCATAAATGGGCGAATGATATGATTTATTGGGAAATCCACTCATGTAGGCCCCGACAATCTCTTTGTCAATTTTGTGATCCAATTCAAACTGAAACGCTTCCAATTTCTCTCTTGGTCCAAGGTATTTGTATTCACTGCGAAACAATTCCATCTCTTTTTCATCTTGAATGAAATGCAATGGAATCCATTGCGAATCTCGCTTGGCCAGGTAATAGCTGAAAGCGGGGTAATCGGGTTGATAATCGGTTACCAAAAATGACGCGTCATCTAATTTTTCCACCACGGGTTTGAAGTGTGGACGAAACAAGGAGTCAGGCAATAAAGCCAACTGATCTTCGACCTTGAGATAATAGTTTCGCTCACCCTCAACGATGACTTCACCAGGAAACTGATGATAGAACCCTATGGCATTTTCATTTAAATATAGACTCTCCCATTCTGATTGGCCGGGCGATAAAAATGCCAATTTCACGTTTTCAAAAATGGTTCGGTGGGCATCTTCTTGGCGCTTCCATCGTTTTTCTTTTTCGTAAATCAACAATTGAAGTTGGCCAGCTTGATCCCACATAAAGTCACCGACATTCCATGTCTCAGACTTAAACACTACACTTGGACCTGCTGAAATCACCAATGGCAACTGAACGTTGAGTGCAGAAGACAGAAGATAAATTTGATCCTTTGCATTGTAACGATCATAAGCGGTCTGATACCCTGCTGCCACAATGGTTAAGCGCTCGCCCAAGATCACCCCGGTGATATCAAATCCCCCTTGCTCATTCGTATAGCAAGAGCGTCCCGACTCAAAAAGGACATAAGCGCCCGATATCCCTTTATTGTCTTCTTTGGATTTGACCCAACCCGAAGACTGAGAAAAAGAAAGGGTTGCCATAATCAGCAACCCCAAAAACATCAATAATTGCTTCATACCATCATGATGCCATTTCTTGTCTCATTTCACACCTAAACAATTCTTAAATTCCAATGGTGCTGATCGGTTTCGATTCCTCTTTTCAAACGATCAAAATAAGGACCTATTTTATTGGTGAACGTCCACGTGTTGGTGTCTGAC
>JBDKGG010000153.1:0-8707 GCA_039798325.1 Bacteroidota bacterium | reverse complement strand
TGTGGGTCTTTACAACTCCAGCACTGGTGGAGCACGTTTTTCAAATTCCCGTTGATGCTGATGGTCATCCCATTGGAGCTGCCGCTGAGCAGGCCGCCAAAGATGCCGGCGATTGGGTGGGAATCTTGTTTGGTATTTACAATGGTGTCAGCGCCATTTACGCCCTGATGTTGCCCAGCATCGCCACAAAATTGGGCAGAAAAGGAACGCATGCGCTTTCCCTTTTCGCAGGAGGAATTGGACTCATCAGCATTTTCTTTATCCATGACAAAACCATGCTCATCTTGCCGATGATTGGCATTGGTATGGCATGGGCTTCTATCTTGGCCATGCCGTATGCGATATTGGCGGGATCCATTCCAGCTGGGAAAATGGGAGTATACATGGGCATCTTTAATTTCTTCATTACCCTTCCACAAATTGTGAACGGAATTTTGGGCGGCCCAATGGTGAAATATCTTTTTGATGGTCATGCCATCATGGCCATTGTCTTGGGAGGAATATTCATGCTTTGCGCAGCTTTGGTGGTTGTTTTTGTCAAAGAGCAAAACAATATTCGCATTAAAAACTAATTGATTCTATCTTTGCGCCCGCATGTCGCAAAGAACTACTGCACAACTGCCCACGGCTTTTGGGGATTTCACCCTCATGAGTTTTCCCAATGGAGATGACTTCCATCCCCACGTTGTTTTATTGAACAAAAATTGGAAAGAATTCCCTACGATTCGCATTCACTCTGAATGCCTTACTGGGGATGCTTTGGGTTCATTGCGTTGCGACTGTGGACATCAATTGCAGCATGCACAGCGGTACATTCAAGAACATGGTGGAGCGATTTTGTATTTGCGACAAGAAGGTCGCGGCATTGGTTTGAATGAAAAAATCAAGGCCTACGCCTTGCAAGATCAGGGACATGATACTGTGTCGGCCAACCTGGCCTTGGGTCATCCTGCTGATGCCCGTGATTACAACTTGGTCAAAGAAATTTTATCAGAACTGAACATCACCGCTTTTCATCTCATCACCAACAATCCAGGTAAGATTGAAGCTTTGAAAAACATGGGATTTGCAATTGCCAGCGTCATTCCTTCCCCCAACAACCGCAATCCGCACAATGCGCAATATTTGGATGTCAAGCGCGATCAAATGGGGCACCAATTGTAATCCTTAAAAAGGATCAACTGGAACTGGCGGAGGAATGTTGTATTCCTCGTATTCATCTTTTTTATCCACGGGCTCAGATATTCTCCAACCCATCGAAAACTGCAGAACAAATTGCTGACCATTCACTTTGGCTTGGGGCATGCCGGGATTACCTGTTACAACATCTTTGGGTAATTCGTACAAGGTATAATCAGCAGATTGAAAAAGAAGTCCAGCGCCCAAATCAAAGAAGAAATTGGCGCTGCGATAACCCATACCCACATTGCCCATGTAACGGTTGCTGGCCATCAGGTGGGGTTTGGTTTGAAACATGCCTCCCATCCTTGCTCGGAATTGTTGACTTACTCGAAACTCCAAACCCGACTTCACGGTAGTGCATGTGTTTCCCTGATTTCGAATGTCGTTGTTCTCCCCTGCGTAGGAATAACCGCTGGCCGCATCATAAGGTGAGATTTTTGCTTTAGCAAATTGCACTTGCTCAAAATCCGCTGTCCAAATGGCCACATCCTTTAAGTTGGCGGCCATATTGAACTGAAATCGCTGAGGAGTATTGATGAGGTACTCTATTTCATTGATCGGAGAATTCAAATTGTACTCGTTGCTGGTGAAAGCGGTGCTCATGCTGGTGGAGAATTGATCCCTGACCAAATAATTGGAGCGGCTGTGAAAAGCGGCACCCAAGCGCAACCACGGATACAATTCAGGAACGTAAATCAAACCCAAACGCAACTGAAATGCAGAGGCATTGATGTCCAAGTTTTGATCATAGATCATGCTCTTCATATCACTGTTGTCATCGGGATATTCTTCTTGATGGGAAACTTCTTGCACAAAACTCATGTTGCGCAAGGCAACGGTTGCTCCCAAAAACAATTGGTCTCTATAATTGCCCGAGAAGGTGTAATTCAAATCCCATTTCTTACCCGTTTCCGAAATGCTTCTCTTTTGCACCACAGTGGAATTGGCCCCACCATAATTGGCGTAAAACTCATCCACCGTTCCTGGCAAAGTATCAATTCCATAGGTGTACCAAGCCAGTCCGGCATCAAACGGAAAATAAGAAAGCAGGGAATCACCGTGGTTGCCATTGGCACCTACCGCCATGGCATCCAACAAACTTGAACCTTTGTTTTCAAAATCAATGGCCACATCGCGCTTGAAAAAATCGACATTGGCAAAAGCAAATGATCCATTGAGATAGCGCCAATCCCGCGACTTGGTGGCGTAGTTGCGGACATAGGTGAAATGATCGATGGGCAATTGAACGTTGCCAGTAGATTGCTTTTGCCCTTCCCAATTGCCCGTATTGAAATCCAACATCAACCGCGCTCCCAAGTCCATGATTCCAGAGCGGTAGACCGCCACGCCAGCTGGGTTGGTATAAGCCGAACTGGGATCCGCTCCAACGGCACCGTAAGCTCCTCCCATTCCAAAAGCCCGCGCTGAAACAAAAGGATGGTCATCAACAAATCGAAAAGCATCCAATGCAGACTGAGACCATGCAGGTTGTATCCAAAAACAACTGCACAAAAAACAAATACCCATCAAATACCTCATGGACGCTTGGGCGAAGTGCTACTGGGTTTACCGCTTGGTGCTGCACTTCTGGCCGGAGAGGTAGAAGGTGCGGGACGAGAACCGGAGCCAGAAGAATGGCTCGGCCCTGCAGGACGTCCTCCCCCACCCGAAGGTTGAAGGCCACCACTGTTGATGTCATTGGCCACAGCCCTACCCACCTGTTCCAATACCTTACCAGCACGCTGCATGTTCTCTTGACGTCGCTCTGCCTTGTTGACCTGCGGCCTTGGTGTGGTTACCTTCACTGCAGATTCCATGGCTTGTACCATCAAATTCTTTCTGGGCTGGGCTTGACTAGGAGACATGGATTTGGGCTTCCTGTTTATATGGCCATATGCACTTCCGATGGATCCTGTTCCGCCGGGACGAGGTACTGAAGTCGTATTGTTATTCTCTGGGGTTACCCATCCATAATTGTTGTTGTATGAATTGTTCCATCCGCCGGGATAGCCGTTGTATCCAAAGCCATTGTATCCGTAATTGGCCAACCCATAAGGATTGTATCCACCATAGGGTGAATACACCATCCCGGGATAATTGCTGTAATACCCCGGATATGTTCCAAAACTATTGAACCCAGAACCATTCCAATAGTGGGGAGTGTAACTCCCGTATGGATTGATTCCAATGGCTGTATTTAAGCCCCAACCCAAAAGTGGCTGATTCCATTGGTATCCCAAACGCCATCCCATAATCGGGTCCCACATGGGCACCATGCTTCCCATTCCACAATACTCATTCTGACTGCTCAAACCAGGCGCATATGAATTTCTGCGCGGACTGTTGGCTGAATAATAATCCTCTGTACTGTCTTTGCTGAGTGCGTTGGCCGAAAGTGCCTGCGGTTCACCAAAATGTTCACCCGGTTGCCAATAGGCTTCATCGTATTCAAACGAGGAAGATTGAGAAGTAGGTTGTATTGAAATACAAGAAGAAAATCCAATGATTACCCCTCCCAAAATCAATAGCTGTATTTTTTTCATGGACATCATTACCTTGGTTTTTGTGAGAAAGTTGCGGTGAAAAGGGATGGTTTTCATCCGTGTTTTTACACAACTTACGCTACAAACAAAAGTAATGAAAAATATCGTGTACTTTTGAAGACAATTAATTGAAAGAAGGTTAAAAAAATGGCGGAGAAACTTACCCCTCGTTCGGAGGATTATTCCAAGTGGTACAATGAATTGGTCGTGATGGCGGACTTGGCGCAACACAGTGACGTGAAAGGTTGCATGGTTATTAAACCCTATGGTTATGCCATCTGGGAAAAAATGAAAGAGGCCTTGGATAAAATGTTCAAGGACACCGGGCACCAAAATGCCTATTTCCCCTTATTGATTCCCAAATCATATTTGAGCAAAGAAGCTGCGCATGTCGATGGATTTGCGAAAGAATGTGCTGTGGTCACCCATTACCGATTGAAAACGGAAAATGGCCAAGTGGTTGTTGACCCAAAAGCCAAATTGGAGGAAGAGTTGATTATACGTCCAACCAGTGAGACCATCATTTGGAATACCTACCGCGGATGGATTCAGAGCTACCGTGACTTGCCCATTTTGATCAATCAATGGGCCAACGTCGTGCGTTGGGAAATGCGTACCCGTTTGTTTTTGAGAACAGCTGAGTTTCTTTGGCAGGAAGGCCATACGGCACATGCTACCGCGCAAGATGCGATGGAAGAAACAGAAAAAATGTTGAATGTCTATGCCGATTTTGCGGAAAATTGGATGGCCATGCCGGTCATCAAAGGTCGCAAGAGTGAAAACGAACGTTTTGCAGGGGCCGTCGACACATTGTGTATTGAGGCGTTGATGCAAGATGGCAAAGCCTTGCAAGCCGGAACTTCTCACTTCTTGGGACAAAACTTTGCCAAAGCTTTTGATGTGAAATTTGCGAACAAGGAAGGGGTGCAAGATTTTGTATGGGCCACCTCTTGGGGTGTTTCTACCCGCTTGATGGGCGCATTGATCATGACCCACAGCGATGACAAAGGATTGAGATTGCCACCCAGATTGGCTCCCATTCATGTGGTTGTGGTTCCCATCTACAAAGGAGTGGAGCAAATAGCGGGTATCTATGATCAAATGAAACCCACCATCGATGGACTCAAAGCTTTGGGATATACTGTGAAATTTGATGATGACGATACCAAACGCAGTGGCTGGAAATTCGCTGAATATGAATTGAAAGGGGTTCCTGTGCGCATCGCTGTTGGACAGCGTGACTTGGACAATGGAACCATCGAAGTAGCCCGCAGAGACAGTGGCGAAAAAATGGCCATCCCCATTGAAGGTGCTGCAGCGCGCATCCACGATTTATTGAACGAGATTCAATCCACCATGTTGGCAGAGTGTCGTCATTTCAGAGACAACAATATCACGGAAGTAAATTCGTACGAAGAATTCAAAAAAGTCTTGGAAGAAAAAGGCGGATTCATCTCGGCCCATTGGGACGGAACTTCTGCCACAGAGGAGAAAGTAAAAACAGAAACCAAGGCCACCATTCGTTGCATCCCATTGGATCAAAAAGAAGAGAAGGGACAATGCATGGTAACAGGAGCTCCAAGTGCAGGTCGCGTTTTGTTTGCTTTGGCTTATTAATTTTTTGACATGAACACACAAGAGACCATCCTTCAACTGATTCAAGAGAAGAGCGTACTGAAACAAGACGTTTATCACTTGACCATGGAAACCTTCAAGGATCTAAAGAACGCCTTGCAAGCATCCATTGAAGAAATCAAAACCAAATTTGGCAGTGCGGATTCGCGTATTGAATTTTATTACAAAAACAAAGGTGATTTACAAGCGGAAATCAAGGTCGCAGGTGACATCTTGGTTTTTCAAATGCACACCAATGTTTTTCAGTTTGACAAAACGCATCCGCTTTGGAAGAGCAGTTATTTTCAGAATGAAGAGGCCAACAGCTATGTGGGTGTCATCAACATTTACAATTTTCTTTCGGACTCGTTTAAGTACAACCGAGAACAAGATTTGGGGTATTTGATTGGCCGAATTTTCATCAACAAAGAAAAACATTTCATGGTTCAAGGCAAGCGCCAATTGGGTTTCTTGTACCAAGACATGATCAATGCAACTTTGGATAACGCCGCATTAAAAAGCATTGTGGAAAGCTCAATATTGTACACCTTAAACTTTGATTTGTTTTTACCACCCTACGAAACCATTCAGCAGCTGACGGTGGATGACATTCAAAACATGAACCATGGCATCAGTGGGGCAACCGGTAAAAGATTGGGTTTTCAATTTGGCATAGAAAACAACCACTAAAAGGACCAAATTTTAAAGGAAGCATCTTCCCAATCAATCTGTTCAATAAGCACATCCACGATGTGCTTATTTTTTTGCCATTCAAAAATCCATCCGTCCCATCTTTCCGCCAAATGATCTTTGGGCATCACCTGCAAGGCCCACCGTTCAACAAATTGTAAAGTCTCCTCTTCTTTCCGCTTTCGCGCGCGTTGAATTTTCTTTTCCAATTGTTCTACCATTTGGATGCTCTTGACGCAATCACCTTTCGCTGCGTTGAGCAAGGTAGGATCTTCTTGCTCGATACTTTTATAATGCTTCTCGTAGGCTTCTGAAATCGTCACTCGCAAATTCGCTAAAACTTCGCTATCGCCGTATTTCGCGGATAGCTCGGCTTCGAAACAAACCTTAGGCGTTAAGCACAAATTTTTGTCCCAATTCCAACTGTCCCATTTATTGACCCATTTCTCAGGGACCATGACACCGCGCTCGCGCAAGACAAATACAGGAGCTGAAATTTTCAAATCTTTAAAAAAAGGCGCCACCTGCTTCCAATATTTCTGCTCAGAAGGACCGCCCACATAGGCCAAATTGGGCAAGATGGTCTCTTGATAAAAAATGCGCAAAGCCACATTGGGGCTCCAGGATGAATAATTTCCTGCTGCCAATAACTCTTGCGCCTGATCAATGTCCATGATTCGCTCACGTTTTCCTGGTGAGAGTGCAAAGAGATTATAGGGTTTGATCTCTATTTCTCCATGCACAGCATGGTGTTTCTCTGCCAGTTGAAAAAGCAATTGCTCGCGCAATTCTCGCTCAAACAATTTAACCCCCAATTGCTTCAATTGCTCATCATCCCCGTCCACCACCACCAAACCCAAATGACCAAAAACCCTGTTGACCAATGTTCTCGTGGCAACGGCAAGATTTTTTTGTTCAGCATAAACACCCAAGACCTCATCATCGATGGTGTATTGCGGATAGGTTTCATTCCATTCTTTTAGCGCTTTCCAAGTTGTCTCACAAGTCAATCGCCCCACTGCACCTCCTTCTGGACTATTCCAACGCAAATGGGCCGCTCCCTTTCGCATTTCAGCAATTTCTATCCAGTCATGATCTTCTGTGGCCATCCAAAAAACGGGAATAAAAAATTGACCCTGAAATTGATTCGAAAGATCTTTGGCCAACTTGATGGCTGTTGCTATTTTGTACAACACCATCCATGGTCCCAAAGCGGTTACAATTTGCTGACCTGTTGTAATCGTGAAGGCATTGCTTTCCTTGAGTAGCTGAATGTTATTGCGCACCGCTTCTTCCAAAGTCAAGCCTTGATACTGATCAAGCACTGCCTGCGACAAAATTTCTCGTTGATCTGAATGACAATCTTTGTTTTGGATGATCTCCGCCCAATAAGATGTTGAAATTGCGGATGTGGTTGCCGAGGGCATCACCGCTTGAAGAGGAAGTTTGTGCCAAATATTCACCGCACAAAAGTAATCACTATCTCAAGACGTTGACAAAACCTTGTCTTTCGGACCTACGGCCACTTTCATTCTTATAAATCAAGGTCCAATAATAAGAACCGGACTCGACATACTTTCCATTGAAACGACCATCCCAGCCTTCCATTGCTGATTTGGTTTGAAATACAGGGCTTC
Organism: Bacteroidota bacterium; assembly: GCA_039798325.1. GTDB lineage: Bacteria > Bacteroidota > Bacteroidia > Flavobacteriales_D > Sanyastnellaceae > CAMCTV01. The sequence continues at coordinate 1,041 of JBDKGG010000153.1, read as the reverse complement.
CCCAACGGTTAAAAATGGATAAGCTCCAACCTTCTATTTCGTAGGGATTCAACAAGAATACATCATTGAGTCCGTCTTCATTGGGTGAAAAGGAATTGGGGACGAAAACTTCATCCTTTCCAACAGCTTCAATCGGATTGACCATGCCATCAAAAATCTTGGGTTCAATTAAATCCAATGAATCTGGAAGAGGATCGATTCTGAAATCATCGAAAAAATAATAAGCCACCTTTTGCCCCGCTTTGGTAGCTGTTTTCAGCGTGCGACCGCTCACTGTTCCAAAAAGACCAATGGTTACAAATTGCGCGGTCGATTCCGCTCTAAATTGGATTTTCGCTTCGACCCACGTTTCAGAAAAAACAGGTCGACTGAAGGTGAATTGAGGCTCTGCATTGATGGGATAAGTACCTGGCTGAAAGGGCATCTGATCAGATAACAGAATACCCATGCCGTTCACCGCCAATCCCGAGTTGGAAATCGGAGTAATCTTACCATTGGACCAATTGAGGTGAAGTTCATAGTTCTTGCCGGCCTGCATGGGCTGATCCAATCGGATGGTCAAATATTCCCTTTGAACGGCCTCATTCAGACCTGTAACCTCAATACCCATGACGGCTTGGCCTTCTTTGGGCTGAACCAAAGCAAAGGGGGTCTCTGGTAAATCACAAGCCACTCCACCGAGCATATGAAAATAATCGGGCGTGGCCGCACCATCCGAAGATGGATTAGCAACATTGCTGATTCTATACCACTCTCCTAAGCCATGAGGCAGCGACAAATAATTTTCAAAACCACATTGAAACAACTGTCCAAAACTGATGGACACCATGAGAATGAAACAACCTGTAACCGAAATGGTTTTCATGGACGTGGGCTTAATTGTTAAGCGAATGTAATGATTTACCATGCTCCCAGAGCATTCCAAATGTTAAATATGAAGATGGCCACTTTCCAGACCAACCGGACTGGTTCCATAACCCAGCAGGCCAATCTAATTGCATGCGGGTCACCCAAAAAAAAGCATTCATGCCTTTCTTATTC
>JBDKGG010000152.1:0-3643 GCA_039798325.1 Bacteroidota bacterium | reverse complement strand
GTCGAGTGAAAACAAGAAAAGGAGAAAAGTGAAAGCGGTACATTTCAAAAGCGCCTTTGATTCCATATCAGGTGGTTTAATGATTTAAGCATCAAATCTAAGGCATTCCCATCGATCTCATCGGCTATTCACTATTGCTTTGTGAAAAACTATGTGCGACCTAGGACAATTTTATTCTTTTTTTTTCTTTGTTTTGAAAAGTAGGAATGATTGTTTAATTTTAACCCTGTTTAGGATATGAAAAAGTGGATTGCGGCTCTTGGTTACGGATTGTTGATGACAGCGTTGTTCATCGGCAACACTTCTATGACTACCATTGACTCAAATGACAATGGTGTAGCTCCAGTTGATTCACTTTTGGACACCACCGCTCTGATATGGGGGATTGATTTATCCCACCATCAAAAGCAAGTGGATTGGGATCAAATCGAATGTGACAAGCCTTACTTTATTTTCTTTAAGGCTACGGAAGGAACAACCCACGTTGACCGTCTTTACCACAAATACAAATTTGAAGCGGCTGAACGAGACATCAAAGTTGGATCTTATCATTTTTTCTCTTATACAACTTCTGGAAAAGATCAAGCCTTGCACTTCTTAAAAACGGCGCACATACAGAAAGGAGACTTGCCTCCAGTATTGGATGTTGAATTCAAAAAAGAAATGCCCAATTCGGCTTGGATTTCAAAAAATGTCAAGCAATGGGTGGATTTGATTGAAGATTCTTTGGGCGTGAAACCCATCATTTATTGTCCATGCAGAATGTACAATGATCATTTGGATGTGGTGTTGAATGATGAGTATCATTTGTGGATTGCCGATTACCGGAAGAACCCTCCCGGTTGTAATTGGACTTTTTGGCAAAAAACAGATCGCCATCGTTTGACAGGAATCGCCGGAAATGTGGATTACAATGAATTCAGAGGAAATATCCTGGAATTAAACGAAATCCTCATTGACTAATCAATAATATTGAAATTCAAAACGACCGAAAGGTCGTTTTTTTATGACCTTTCGGGATGAGTGAGAAAAGAATTGTTTTTATGGGTACCCCCGATTTTGCGGTGGCCTCATTGCAGGCGTTGGTAGAAAGTGGGCACCAAGTGGTTGGTGTGGTTACGGTTCCAGATAAACCTGCCGGTCGTGGTCAAACAATACAACAAAGTGCGGTCAAGCGATACGCAGATGCTCAATCCCTGCCTACACTTCAGCCTGAAAAATTAAAGGATCCTGATTTTTTGAATGCGCTGAGTAATTGGAATGCAGACTTGTTTGTGGTGGTTGCTTTTCGCATGCTTCCAGAGTTGGTGTGGAGAATGCCAGCATTGGGGACCATCAACTTGCACGGATCACTTTTGCCCAAATACCGCGGTGCAGCGCCCATTCATTGGGCTGTGGTGAACGGAGAAAAGGAGACCGGTGTAACAACTTTCTTCATCAATCAAGATATTGATACCGGCGACATCATTGAGCGCACCATCATACCCATTGGGGAGAATGAAACCACCGGAGAATTGCATGACCGCATGATGCTGATTGGCGCTCAAACGCTGGTTCATACGGTTGATCAGATTTTGAATGGTCAGGCCCATGCTCAAAAACAATGGGAAGAAGAGGCTTGCCACGCGCCCAAGTTATCCAAGGAAATTGCCAAAATCAATTGGAATCAACCCGCACAGAAAGTGCATGATTTTATTAGAGGGATGTCACCATATCCTTGCGCTTGGACCATGTTTAGAGACAAACAATTGAAAATTTTCTTGGGTTATTCCATCCAAAGTGATTCGGCCGTTCTTCCAGGAGAAATGGAAGTGGATGCCGATGGGAAAATGCGATTCAAATGCCAAGATGGTTGGTATTATCCTATTTCCGTTCAGGGGGAAGGAAAAAAGCGAATGAGCGTAGAAGAATTCGTTCGAGGATTGCGCTAACCGAAGCCCCTTATTTTCGTACTTTCGTAACATGGATGAAGAGAAGAAAAATCTGTTGCGCGAAAGATTGAATGCCATTCATCATTGGCCCAGCACCTACATGTATAAATTCATTTTTGAGACCAATGCGGAAAAGGTCATTACGTTGAAAATGATATTTGGTGAAAGTGCTCAATTCATTACACGAGAAAGCAGCAACGGGAAGTACACAAGCCTAACCATTAAAGAGATGATGATGGATGCAGATAGCATCTTTTCTAGGTATGAAGCAGTGGGAAAAATAGAAGGAATCATTAGTTTGTAATATGAGTCAATTAGAGTTGTTTCGCGATGCATTGTTGGTGGCTTTGGTAGCCATCTTGGTGTATATTTTATACAAGCGATTGTTGCACTTGATGGCCAAACAAAATGTTCAGGCTAAGTATCCATCCATCGATGCCGAGACCATTTTTCAAGACAATGTGGTCTCCATTCAATTGGAGTTGCAGCAATCCATGCCGATTAAAGTGAGCGTATTGAATGGGGGAAATGAATTGATTGAAAATCTAAAAGAGGGGGAGTTGGGAGCAGGAAAGCATGACTTTTCATTTTCAATGAAGGGAAGAGAACAGGGCAAGTATGCCTTTGAAATCATTACGCCCCACGAAAAAGCCAAACGTTATTTTACCATTGGATGATACCATTAGCGGAACGTCTTCGGCCCCAAACGTTGTCTGATTACATTGGGCAAACGGCCTTGTTGGGTGAAGATGCTCCTCTGCGTCGGGCCATTGCCGCGGGTCGAATTCCCAGTATGATCTTATGGGGTCCGCCAGGTGTGGGAAAGACCACCTTGGCCTCTGTCATTGCAGCCTCAGTGGATCGGCCCTTTAAGGCCCTTTCCGCCATCAATTCAGGAGTCAAAGAAATTCGCGAAGTCATTGATGAAGCCAAAAGATCGGGGTTGTTTCAAAAGTCAACCATTCTTTTCATCGATGAGATTCATCGTTTTTCAAAATCGCAACAAGACGCACTTTTGGGAGCGGTAGAAAAGGGCTGGATTACTTTGATCGGAGCAACAACAGAAAACCCTTCATTTGAAGTCAATCATGCTTTACTCTCCAGATGTCAGGTCTATGTTTTGGAAAATCATACCCGGGAAGATTTGGAGTTGTTGCTGCATCGTGCGCTTCAGCAAGACGAATGGTTGCAATCCAAGTCCATTCAAATTGAAGAAACGGAGGCGCTGATTCGGTATAGCGGAGGAGACGCCAGAAAACTACTGAACATCTTGGAATTGGTTGTTGAGCACTTGCCTATTCCCCGTGTTTTGACCAATGCCGATGTGGAGAAATGGGCCAATGCCAATGCTGCGCATTACGACAAGAATGGAGAGCAGCATTATGACATCATCTCAGCTTTCATCAAGTCCATTAGAGGAAGTGATCCAGACGCAGCGGTGTATTATATGGCAAGAATGATTGTCGGCGGTGAGGATCCCATGTTCATCGCCCGCCGCATGATGATATTGGCAGCAGAGGATGTTGGCTTGGCCAATCCCAATGCATTGCTCATCGCCCAGGCGACGGCTTATATCGTTCATCAAATTGGCATGCCGGAGGCTAGGATTCCTCTGAGTGAATGCGCCATTTATTTGGCGACATCTCCCAAGAGCAATTCCGCCTACATGGCCATTGATGCGGCCATCGCCAAGGTGCATCAAACTGGCGACT